>DASXVU010000015.1 GCA_036504055.1 Methanomassiliicoccales archaeon
CCTGAGAAACAAGGTCATTCCTTCCCAGCCTTCCCATGCCGATGAGCCATATCAGTTAATGAATGATAACTTTGAGAACTTGGATCCCATGATCGCTTCGGTCTTTGAGCGTGTAAATGCAATAATGGCGACAAAGAGGGAAATGAGGACCGACCTTTTTCAGCGAATCATGCTCGGAGTCCAATCGACAATAATCATAACGGTACCTTCAGCCATCCTCGGGCTCATCTATCCCTCAAATTATCCTCCTTATGCCAAGATTCCGACAATGATTGTACTGGCCATCGTCGTCGCATCATTGCTGATAGTGTATAGGGGATCCATAGTGAAGAAGTATCGATGAAATCGGATCCAAACGGCTCGAATAATGAACAATCCAAATGGGCAACCGCATTGAACATGTTGATTGCGATCCGGTCCACCTCTGGACTTGGGTCTGCTTTCTTGTTCTCCCTGCTGACCTATTCTTAGAGAATCCGTCAGATCGAGCACTCTCCGACGTTCAAATGGTTGGATGCGAGCGACGGATATCCCGTCATTCAATTCCTGGACTACAGCTTCGATTGACACATAAGGCCAGAATCAGGTCGAGTCTGTGTATGTGGTGAAAAGACAAGCCAATCACCGTTGCGAAACCTTCAACTCACCATAGCGTGTTGGCCTGACCGGTTATCGGCTAAGGAGGCGGTGATTGGCCAGTATTTTTGGCAGGATGGGCAGGGCGGTCACCCGTCACCATCGCAAGATCATCGTCATCTGGGTCCTCATCTTCCTGGCCTTGATATGGTTCGCGCCCCTGGCCAGCCAGGCGGTCGTGTATGAGGACAATTCCGGCAGCGGCCGGGAGTCCCTGGAATCGTCCCTGGCGGAGAAATGGATCGAGGAGCGCTTCGGCCAGGTGACCGACCAAGGCTCTGTGGTCGTTGTCCTGGCCGCTCCCACTGTCACCAACGGGAACGTGCGCAATGCCGTCATCGCCATGGAACGGTCGCTGGAAGGAATGGCGCTCATATCATCGGACGGTTCGAACGTCAGCGTTCGGGTGACCTCGATATTCTCCTTGGCAGAGATCTATGCGGAGGCCTATCTGACCCAGATATATGACGGCTATCCCTCGGCATACGGTCTGGCAAACGATACCAGGTACACGGTCTTCGGAATTCCGTTGTCCTTCTGGTCGCTCTACAACGACACCGTGGACATACAAACGGTCGAATTCGGCATACCTGCGTCATACCTCGTCAATTGGAATATGGCGAATGCAACGTCACCCTCAGCATCCACCGGCTGGAAGGATGGCAATGCCTACAATGCGACCGTGGTGTCCGTCGACGGCATTCTCGCCAATTCGACCACCATGGACCCGAACGAACGTCAAGCGGCGAGCACTTTCCTCGGCGCCTTTGCTGCGGCATGGAACGCCACCGCACACGACACTGGCATGGTCTCATCACCCTCGAAGAGAAGCGAGTCCGCAATGGACAACGGCTTTGCCGCATGGATGCACACGGATGCGTTCCTAAGGCTGCCCTTACAGGAACGTTCCTTGTCTGTCTCCGTCAAAGCCAATTTCACACTGGACAATTTTGGGGAGATGCCTCTCACCGACCGTTTTGTGGAGGTGCAGTTCGAGAAGGAACTGGAACAGATGATTTCTTCCTGGTCGCAGCCCCAGAAGGAGCTGGCGCGGGGGTACTTCGCGCTCTTCTACACCGGATGGAGCTCATTCCATTCCGCTCCGGACACCGAACAGTTCCGTTCGCTGGTGACCAGTGACGTGAAGGTCACCGCCAGGCAGCTTCCAGCCGATCTAGGCGGAATGATGGTCTCCCTATACAACACGCTGGGCTGGGAGGGGTGGCAGGACAGCTCATCCCTGACCGCTTTCACCACCGACCTGGTGGCGGAAAGGGCCGGCTCCCGGCCGTGGGTGGTCCGCGAGGTCATTTCCTATGGCGATGACCCGGGACCGCGGATCGCTTCGCTCGCTCAAACGATGGTGAGGAACAGCACCCTGGACGATTTTCCGATCCTTCTCGCCCCGGCGCTGGTCAGAGAGTTCGTGGACGTGCCGGCCAATGATACGATGCTGCTTTCGCTGACCTTGACGGACGAGAACGGCATTTCGGTCAGCGGAATGCCGTACGTCGCAGCCTTAAGGGATCTGGTCTCGCAGGGAACGAACGGGACCGGCATCACCGCCTATGTCACCGGCACCGATGCCATAAGCTCAGACATCCGTACTTCTATGGACCAGGACCTGGCCCGGATCGATCCGGTCACGATATTGCTGGTGATAGTGCTCATCGGCATCTTCTTCCGCTCGTTCGTTTCGTCATCGATACCGCCCATGGTCATCGGGATGGCACTGGGCATATCGTTCTCAGCCGTCTACTTCATCGGCACCTACGTTCTGGCGGTGAACTACAACGTCCTGACGTTGCTGATCACCTCGATGCTCGGGGCGGGTTGCGACTACTGCATCTTCATACTGTCCCGTTACCGGGAGGAAAGATCGAGGGGCGAGGACAAAGTAAAGGCGATCGAAACGTCGGTCACCTGGGCCGGGGAGGCCATAGCCATCAGCGGAGCCACCGTCATCATCGGTTTCGGCATGCTATCCGTGGGCCGTCTGGACGTCCTCAGGTCGATGGGTACTCTGGCCATCGGGATCGCGGTGGCCTTGCTGATGTCGCTCACTCTTCTGCCGGCCATCATCATGCAGCTGGGGGATTCAGTCTTCTGGCCCTCCAAGATCGGCAGCATAAGGGTCGTGAGATCGTCGCATGGGTACTTCACCAGGAGCGCCCGGTTCTCCATCCGGCATGCCAGGGCGATCGTCATCGCCGCTCTGCTGATATCGGTCCCGGCCACCTATGTGGTCTTGACATTGAACACCAGCTACGATTACATCAGCTCCATGCCCGATTCTCAATCGAAGCAGGGCCTGGGCGTTCTGGCCGACGGGTTCGGCGGGGGCAAGGTGATCCCCACCTATCTGGGGGTCGGGCTAAGCGGTAAGATATTCAATTCCACCGGAGGTTACGACATCGCAGGGTTGGATGCGGTGGAGAACCTCTCCGGCGAACTGGCATCTCTGCCGAACGTGATGTCCGTGATCGGCCCCACCAGACCGTATGGGGAGACGATCGACTACCGGCACGTTTCCGGCAACGCCTCCCTTGAAGCAATCCTGAACGACCAATACATGCGGACGATGGTCGGATCAGATGACCGGAGCGTCCTGCTGACGGTGACGTTCGTGGACGGACCCTTCTCAAGCGCCTCCGTCGACAGTATCGGATCGATGAGGCAGATCGGGGAACGGATCGATTCTGCCAGTCCGGAGATCGACGGGATCCATGTCTCAGGCGGGACGGCCTCAACTTTCGACGTATCGGTCATGACCCAGCAGGACTTCGGCTGGATCGCGGTGCTGGTGATCGCCGGCATATTCCTGGTCCTCATGTTCGTGCTTCGTTCGGTCATCAGTCCGCTGCGTTCATTGGTCACTATACTGGTGAGCATCGCTTGGACCTTGTCGGTGACCATGCTGCTGTTCCAGTATCTGATGGGGGCGTCGGTCATATGGATCGTTCCGATGGTCCTGCTGGTAGTGTGTCTCGGCCTCGGTCTGGATTACGATATTCTTCTGACCACCAGGGTCCGGGAGGAAACGATCCGGGGCCGGTCCAACAACGACGCCATCGTCGAATCGGTCGAAAAGACCGGCGGGATCATCACCGCCTGCGGATTCATAATGGCCTCCGCCTTCGGCACGATGATGCTCTCCCAGGGGATGCTGCTGAGGGAGTTCGGGTTCGCCCTGATGTTCGCCATCCTGCTGGATTCGTTCATCGTCCGCATTTTCCTGGTCCCGGCGGTCATGTCCCTGTTGGGAAGGTGGAACTGGTATGCGCCCGCACGGTTGAAGCCCCTGACAAATTTCCGGACCGAGCCTACCGAAGGGAAGGAAACCTCGGACGGCCCAACCGATCAGGCCCTAAGAAAGTGATTTAGAGCATGGTCAACAGAGCTGAGAATTCGGTCTTCACACACAAAGCGTGATACAATGAGATGAAATTCATGTCATCATATTGCTATGGACGATGTAACAGGCAGGTCACTGGTACCATGAGATCGTGTGCTTCTTGAGAGCTAGCTACTGGGGCTTGCCTTCGTTCCAGCGATGGAACAGGGAATTCTCCTGACCCAGTTGATCCAGTATCTTCCCGACGACGAAGTCGATCATCTCCGCCACCGTAGTCGGCTTGCTGTAGAAACCGGGCGATGCCGGCAGGATTATCGCTCCCGCTCTCGCCAGTTTAAGTTCGTTCTCGATCATGATCGCGCTGACCGGCGTCTCCCTGGGGACGATTATCAGCCTTCTTCCTTCCTTCATGGTGACCGCCGCGGCCCGGGTGATCAGCGTGTCCGCGATCCCGGACGCGATCTTCCCCATGGTCGACTCGGAGCAGGGGCAGATTACCATGCCGTCATGCTTGTAGCTGCCCGAGGCGATCGGCGCGAAAAGGTCGTCATCGCTGTAGACCACGGTGGCCTTGCGTTCCACGTCATAGATCTTCTCTTGGGTCTCCTCGACCAGCACCCGTTTGCCCATCTCCGACAGCACGAGGACCTTCTCTCCCTCGATGCATTCAAGTAGCCTGAGCCCATAGGCGATGCCCGACGCCCCGGTCACGGCGATGACATATCTCACGGTGCTCCAAAGGGATTCGACCGTATTTTATCCTATGCGGTGATGGGATGATGGCCATACATCCAGACCGTGGGAAAGACTTTTTATATAACCACCTTGTTAGAGGCGAACGGCGCAGTCTAGGCCATCGAGCCAATGCTCGCCAAAGAAGGTAGAAAAAATGGTAACGGTATATGACGTACCTTCCGACAAGCTGATCGAGAAGACAGCAACCAAGCTCAAGGAGATCAACACGATCGCGCCTCCTGAGTGGGCTGACTTCGTTAAGACCGGAAGGCATACTGAAAAGGCGCCCTTGCAAGTTGATTGGTGGTACACTAGAGCAGCATCCGTCCTAAGAAAGGTCTACATCAAGGGACCGATCGGGACTTCAAGATTATCCGCCGAGTACGGCGGGTTTGCTGACCGTGGCTCCCGACCAAACCATGCAGTGAAGGGCAGCAGGTCTATTGCCAGGAAATGCCTGATGCAGCTGGAAACCTCCGGTCTTATCCAGAAGGACAAGAACAACGGAAGGGTCGTGTCTGCTAAGGGACAAGCGCTGCTGGACAGCGTGGCCAAGGAAGTGGCTGACAGTATCAAGCAGTGAGGGGTGACATCGATGGAAGACGCTGAACTCGAGGAGCTACGCCGGCGAAAGATGGCAGAGTTGCAGAGACAGCGTGACCAGCAGGCGGCGGTACAGGATCAACAGAAGCAGGTCGACGAGCAAAAGGCGGCGATCATGCGGCAGATCCTTACCCCAGAGGCCAGGGACAGGCTCGCAACGGTAAAGATGGCCTATCCCGACGTCGCTAGAGCTGTGGAAGATCAGCTCATACGTCTGGTCCAGGCGGGACAGATAAACCGCCAGATCGATGAACCGACTCTAAAATCGATACTGAGAAAGGTAGCCCCCCAAAAAAGGGATATCACTATTGAGAGGGTTTGAAATGTCACACAGTAAACCGTGCGCAATGAAGATTAGGCTCATGAAGAAGCTGAACCAGAACAGGAGGGTTCCTGCCTGGGTCATGCTTCGAACGAACAGGACTTTCCTCCGGCACCCGAAGCGCAGGTCTTGGAGATACAGCAAGATAAAGGAGTAGGGACAACATGGCAGAAGAGAGCGAGAAAGAAGTTGTCTTCACTATCCCGTTGAGGAAGATGAAGATCGTTCCCTACACACAGAGGGCCAACCGTGCCATCATTGAGATCAGGACATACATAATGAGGCACATGAAGACCGATGAGAGCAACGTCTGGATCGACACAAAGGTCAACGAAGCGATCTGGAACCGGAGCATCCAAAAACCACCGTCGAAGATCATGGTCAAGGCGGTCAAGTTCGAGGATGGGCTGGTAGAGGTCTCTCTCCCGGAACAGTGAAGCTCGGAAATTCATGTTAAACCTGTCGAGCTACAACGGAAACCAATACGTTGGCGTATTTTCCTGCGCCAACGAGAACATTTCTTTAATACCGGTCGACTCGTCCGAGACCCTTGTCAATGACATGGAGACCGCGCTACAGGTCAAGTGCATTAAGACGAACATAGCCAGCACCAACCTGATCGGAGCGCTCGTGGCGATGAACTCCTACGGAGCCATCGTAGCGTCCATGGCCTCCGACGCGGAGCTCGAAATGCTGTCCAAGCATCTGACCGTCTTTCGGTTGGATGACCGCTACAACGCCGCCGGCAACAACATCCTGGTCAACGACAAGGGCGCTTTGATCAACCCGGAGATCGACCCGGCGCTGTACTCGGCGATAGCAGAGACGCTCCAGGTAGAGGTCGTTCCCGGCACCGTCGCCGGTCAGAACATCGTCGGTTCGATGTGCTGTGCCACGAACAAGGGCATGCTGTGCCACCCTGAATCCACGAAGGCGGAGTTCGAGGTGCTGCAGTCGGTCCTTAAGGTCAAGCCGGCCATCGGTACGTTGAACTACGGTTCGGGAATGGTGGGCGCCTGCATCGTCGCGAACTCGAAAGGGGGCGCGGTCGGATTCAGGAGCACGCCGATCGAACTGGGCCGGGTCGAAGACGCGCTGGGCATCTATTGAGATCGTCCCAGGTAATAATTTTTATTTTTCCAATAATATTTCGTTCTGGGATGATTTGATATCTCATCAATGGAATCGCTCCATCATGAAGGGACAAAAAGACGGTATCGAAAAGGTTGTGGGGTTGATATTCGTCGGCGGCCTATCTGCCCTCCTAGGTTATGCGATGGCACCACATGATGTAGGTATGGCGAACACCCTCGCGGTGGATCTGTACCTCTCGGCCTTCTTCATGCTGGTAGGTGCGGGGCTGATCGTCCTGGGCGTTAAGAAACTGATAGATTAGGTCACGACCGAGGCCCAAACGCTCGAACAGCGGATCGGATCGTTTGCATATCCAGCTTCAACCGGTCTCTGCATCAAGGAGAGAATATCCAGTATGCTGTCTCCGTCGGAAGCTCGTCCGGCATGAACTCGATCTCGTTCCCCACACGTACCACCTTTTCCTCCGGCAATCCCTCGAGGAACTCGTCGATGGTATGGATGGACATTGACAGACCGCCGATGCGGAAATGCATCGGAACCGCCACCTTCGGCTTTAAGATCCCTATGAGCTCCTGCGCCTGTTTCCCGTCGATGGTGAACACTCCGCCAACAGGCAGGAACAGGACGTCGATCGGCTGGAGGGCGGCGATCGTCTCTTGATCGAGCATATGGCCCAGATCGCCCAGATGACAGAATACGACGCCGTTCAGGGTGAAACGGAAGATATTGATCTTACCCCGTTTGGCACCGTTGCTATCGTCGTGGAATGCTGGGACTCCCAATATGTCGACTCCTTTCTCGGTCCGGTGTCCCGACTCCCTGACGCATTTGAAATCGCCCCTCACGATGCGTGCGCAATTGTGATCGAAATGCTCATGGCTGATGAGGACTACATCCGCCTTTACCACCGGCGGTTTGACCCCTAGGGATTTCCCGTCATGGGGATCGGTGACGACCGTTACTCCATTTCTCACTTCAAAACATGAATGACCGTGCCAGGTGACCCTCATTTTCTCGCCTTCACTCGCTCCGGAACTCTGCGCCACAATCGGGGCAGGTCTTGTCCGTCACCTTTACCATCTCATGACATTTTGGACAGATAAGAACTTCTCTGCTGGGTTTGACCTCCGGTGCCGGGGTTTCTGCGAAGGCCATCTTGGCCGGAGATTTCGGAACCAAAAGACCTACCGCTCCGATGACCACCATCATCGAGGAGAGCGTGACCATGGCCCAACCTCCTCCCCTGCCCATGGTGCTATCGCCGAACATGATGGCTACCAGGTACGATATGGCGCCGAGAGCGAGAACGGCAGCGAGCGCTACCCTCCGCATGGGTTTATTCGCCGGAGTGAACACCTTGGGCACCGGTCTCACCACCCGCCTTACGACCTTCCTTTCCTTCACCGGTTTCGGCTCTGGAACCGGTTCGGTCTTTGTCTCAGGCATTGGTTCTGATGCAGGTGTGACCGTGATTGGTAGAGGTTCTGGAATGATTATCTTTTCCGGTGCCGGAGCGGCTATGACGGGCTCTGGAACCGGCTCTGGCTGTCGGATCTCCAGAGGGGTCTCTTTGACCACTGGCTCGGACACTTCTTCCGGAGACTCAGGCGGTGCGACGACCGGAGCAGGCACGCTTTTGACCGGTTCCGTCATCCTCACGTAATAATCGTTATCGTTCCTTTCCTGTTCTCTAGCCTTTGCGGGTGTGTTTATCTTGTCCCTTTTCACTATGGTGGACTCAATCCGCTTGGAAACGTCCTCGTCTACCAGGACCCGCTCGTCGCTATCTCCCATTTTTTCTAGTGCCTGGATATTGTCGTCCCAATCTTCGCCTGCGATGAACCTGAGTCCACAGAAATCGCATTGAAGAGCTGACGGTTTGTTTCTAAGACCGCAGCGGGGGCATTCCTTATATCCGGCCTTTCTATCCATTTGTCGTTACATTCCCTTCCTTATTATATTTGTTTTGCATCACATTCCGCACAGTGATAATCCAGATGTTCTGACTGGCGTGGAAAGATATAAGGACGCCAGCGTTCTTCGATCCTACCATTGGTGAACGCTTGACAAAACCTTCATATAGCGAACACCTGGATGGAGCGGATAGATGAAGATACTGGTCCTCAGTGTGGACAGAGACGACGATTTTGGGGTCAAGGCGGGCATGAACAGTCCGTTCGTCGGCCGAGAGGAGAACCTCGAGGCGGCCCTCGCACTGGGTCTGAAGGATCCAGAGGACTGCGACGTAAATACCGTTCTCGCCGCGCTCAGCATTTACGATGATATGGCAAAGAAGGGCATGGACGTGGAGGTCGCCACCATCTGCGGCGACCCGAAGGTCGGCTTCGAATCCGACCTGGCCTTGGCCACCCAGTTAGACAATGTCCTGGGGACGATCAAGCCGGACAGGGTTATTTTGGTCAGTGACGGGGCGGAGGACGAGTTCATCTATCCAATGGTCTTCTCCCGGGTCAAAGTGGACTCGGTCCGACGCGTCTGGGTGAAACAGGCCCCTACCGTCGAAGGAACCTATTACATCCTGCTCAAGATGATGCAGGACGACAAGGTGCGCAAACGAGTGCTGACCCCGATAGGATTGGTCCTAACAGTGCTCGGCATCTTCGCCCTGTTACCGAAGTTGGTCGAACTGTACATGGACCCTACCATGATCAGCCTCATATCGGACATGGCCTTCGGTTCCATCGCCCTGGTCCTGGGCGTCTACATGATCGTCTACGCCTACAAGGTCGCCGATCGAGTGGCATCCTGGTACACGAGCACGGGTCGCGCCATCCGGTCCGGCAGCCAGATGATCCCATTCGCCATACTTACCATAGCCCTGGTGTTCATCGGTCTGTTCTTCGGCGTCGAGGCGGCCAACGCCAACCCGGACATCGACATCGTGCAGAAGATCCTCCTGTTCGCCAACGCCACGCTATGGATGTGGGCATTCGCGATATTCTCGTTCGAGACGGGACGGTTCGTCAATTATTATCTGTCATCGGGGAAGGTCTACTGGGCCTATCTGGTCATATCGGTCACGGTGTTCGCCATCAGCTTCATCGTGCAGGGCTCGCTGGACGCCTCCCTGTTCTTCCTGGGCTATTCCCACCTTAACCAGAACATCATCTTCCTGGAGATCCTCTCAGGATTCCTGCTCATGGGTTTCAGCGGTCTGATCAATACCAACCTGAAGACGACCTTGAGCGAGGCCATCAATAAGGACGAAGATCCGGAAAAGAGCCGTTATCCGGAAGCATGAGGTGTCAAGGATGGAGTTCAGGGACTGGGAACCGGTCTATGAACGGATCCTCGAGGATTTCGGTTATTCCAGGCAAGATGATGAGAGGGCGGCAAGGGAACTGGCCTCTTTAGCCATGGATGCTCCTCAGTGCGACGATGTATGCCTGACCGGGATGTTCGGAAATTGCGCCAGTGTTGTTGCCGGCCCGCCTCTCTCCGGGGGGAATCTTGCCGACCTTCTAAAGGGAACGGTCCTATCGGTCGGGACAGGGACCGCGCTACTATTGGATGAGGGCAAGGTGCCCGATTTTGTGGTGACGGACTTGGATGGAGATGTCGTTTCCGACCTCATGGCGAATTCCAGGGGAGCAGTGATGGTGGTCCACGCCCACGGGGATAACATCCCCGCCATGAAGAGTTTTGTCCCGAACATCAAGGGTCGAGTGGTGCTTACCACCCAGTCCGAACCGTTCGCCTCGGTGAGGGACTTTGGGGGATTCACGGACGGAGACAGAGCGGTGGCCTTGGCCGTGCACTTCGGAACCCGCAACCTGAGGCTCATAGGGTTCGATCTCCACAATCCCAGACCTAAGGCGGGTTCATCGATTGAAACCAAGGCCAAGAAACTGAGATGGGCGGAGCGGATCATCGAACAGATGGTCATGAAGAACGGCTTGATCTTGGAATATCTTTGATCGGTCAATGCCGACGTAAATGTTTTCCCCTATGGAAAATGTCGGTGCAAATGAGGCATCTTCGCTATTCATGCCGACATGCATCCTTTCCACTCAATGCAATTTCATTAATTTCATTCGTCACAAGTGGAGTATATAATGCTTGTTAAGATCGACTGGTCACGCATTTGTCCTAAAATCGATATATTTTCGAAAACCCGCCATCCAAATAAATCTATGTCCGGGTCAACAAATCCGACACTTTGTTCATTAATTGAAATTTATTAGTGCAATGTGTCGTTATTTTTTTTGATAATCATAACCATTGTCGTTTAAATATGGTTGCAAAATCGTTCGATGCATATTTGAGATACTGGATAACCAAAAATACTATGATTTAAAACAGATAAGCTATTTATAGCTTCAACTCTAATATGAAAAGTCAATCTCCCGATTTTTTGCTAAAAGGGAGAAAGGAGGAAAGCATATGGAAGGTTCAATGGATAGACCCCTCCCGGAAGACAAGGTGTCAAAACGCGGAAGCCGCAAGAAATTGTATGCCATAATTGTGGTAGCAGTTCTCGTCGTGGCAGGCATTTTGGCTGCTTTGGCACTTTCGAGTGGGAGTGCGAAGGCCCCTACGGTAGCGATCGGAGCCAATACCGGATCCGTCGCTCTAGGCGGGGCAGTGACATATAATGCGAATGGAAGCAGCAGTAGCGACGGATCCATCAACAATTATACTTGGTATTTTGGTGATGGGGCGGTCGCGTACACAACAGCCCCAACTGTTACTCACACATATCAACTACCTGGTAACTACCTAGCTGTTCTCGTTGCTAAGACCGACAAAGGTGCATCTGCAGGGACCTGGGCATCACCGGCCTCGGTGAAAGTGACATTACAGCAGCCTGCGACTGGCGGCAACACAACCGCCCCCAGCCCATTGATCGCCGTGAGCAGCGACGTTATTGCCTCCGGAGGCAAGGAGATCACTGTTGACGGTAACGGATCGGCCGCATGGGACATGTCCTATTCGGCGACAGGCTGGAACTATACCACGGACCCTCCGCACAGGGGAGTGTGGTCTTCAGGCTTATCTCAGGATGCAATAAAGACACTCACCTGGACTTTCTCCGATAGGTCTCCCTCCAAGAGCGGCAACGTATCGGTAGCCGGTACGTTCAACAAGACCTTCTCTGGCGCTGGAACTGTCCAGTACATCACCCTTAAGGTGACCAGTATCCACGACATCGAGCAGAGCGCCGTGAAGACCATCATCGTACAGGCGGCAAACAGCGGCACTGGAAGCAAGGTCAAGAATCCGGACACGTTCGTAATGGCCACCGCCGGTGACCCGGAATCGTTCGATCCGGCCTATGACTATGAGACGGCAGGCGGAGAGGTGATCCAGAACGTCTATGAGACGCTGGTTTGGTTCAACGGATCCAGCCCCAATGATCTGGTCCCGATGCTCGCCAAGGAAGTGCCGACATACGCGAACGGCCTCATATCGGCGGACGGGAAGAACTATACCTACAATATCCGCCCGAACGTCATGTTCCACGACGGAACGATAATGGACGCGAACGATGTCAAGTACTCTATCTCTAGGGTGCTACTATCGAATAACTACTACAGCGCCGCGTGGATGTTGGGCAACAACCTTCTGCCGCTGTATCAGCAATCTCATTATGCCACGTCACCACAGGACATATCCAATGATGGTGTGGTAATAACCCAGGCAATGCTCGACAATACGATGACCGTGTCGAACAACTCGATGACGATCACGTTCCATCTGGTCGCCCCATACCCAGCATTCAACAAGGTCATGGCGTTCACGGTGGCGTCGGTCGTGTCTGATTCGTTCGTCCAAGCCCACGGCGGAAGCCCGACCCTCGGAAGGAACAACTACATGGACGACCACGAGGCCGGAACCGGAGCGTTCAAACTAGGTTCATGGGAAAAGGGACAGTCTGTCAACCTCGAAAGGTTCGACAACTACTGGCGGACCCCGGCAAAGCTGCAGTTCGTCCACATCGTGAAGTTCGACATATTCGCCACCAGGCTGATGATGCTCCAGACGGGAGACGCGGACTGCATATATGTCCCGAGGGACAGCCAGCTGGCAGTGAAAGGCAACCCGGATTACCGGATCGGAAGCGGCAACCTGACGTTCAACATGGACTTCCTCGGTCTGAACGAAAAGATCAATCCGAGCAACACGGTGCCATACGGGAATGTCCCGACCGACTTCTTCAAGGACGTCAATATAAGGCGCGCATTTGCCAACGTGTTCAATTATACGTCATACATTGACAACGTGATGAAGGGAACTGGATTCACGCCGAACGGACCGATCCCGAAGGGAATGCAGGAATATGACGCCTCGATCCCGGTCTATTCATTCGACCTGAACAAGGCGGCCACGTTCCTGAAGGCGGCCATCAATCCGGCGACCGGCCATTCATGGGCTGACGACGGATTCGATCTGAAGCTGTACTTCAACCAGGGCAATGACGACCGTGAAAAGGCATGCCTCAACATGAAGGCAGGTCTGGAAGCCTTGACCTCTCAGCACCTTGTCAACGGCGCAATAACCGTTGAGGTGCAGGGTCTGGACTGGTCGACTGCTTACCTGCCAGCGCAGAGAGCAGGACAGCTGGCCACGTTCTTCCTGGGATGGGCACCAGACTATTCGGACGCGGATGACTATGTCCTGCCGTTCCTGCACAGCACATTGGGAACATATCCGACCACCATCGGGCTGGCGAACACGACCCTCGACGCGATGATCATACAGGCCGGTTCGGAAACGAACACGACACTGAGGGCCGAGCTGTACCACAATATCTCGATGTCCGCCTACGATAACGCGTACTACATCTGGACTAGCCAGGCGTACAACTTCCACGTAGAACGGAGCTGGGTGCACGGATACTACTTCAACGCGTTGTTCTCACAACTGTACTATTATCCGATGTACAAGGCGTGAGTCCGAGCAGTAAACTATTTAAACCTTTTCAATTTTTTTTATTTTATATATAATGAATATTTTATACAATTATATGTGCTAGACAAATTATAAACTGGCCACCGGTCAATATCAAGGACAATCCTGGTAGAAATTAAATCGTTACTTAATATACTCAATCAGCCAAAGTCTTTATATTAATTTTACATTCTTTATAGGCGTTGCGTGGTGAATGAAGGATGAGGATGAGAACATTTGTTGCGAGAAGATTGCTTCTTTTGATTCCCGTTCTGATCGGCGTCACGATTCTAGTCTTTACCCTGACACGTTTCGGTGACCCTACTGCGGCATACCAAACGAACAGGATGACCCCAGCGGATGTCGAGAAGCTCCGGGATTCATTCCATCTGCATGACGACATAGTCACGCAATATTTCTATTGGCTGGAACCGCTGTTGAAGGGGGATTGGGGCTATTCAAAATCAGCCGGAGCTCCCGTCAGTAGTGCTATTGTCAATTATTTCCCTGCAACATTCGAGCTGACCATGGTCAGCATGGCCTTGGCGGTGGTGATAGGCATCGCCTTGGGGACCGTATCGGCGGTGAGGAAGGACAAGCCGGTGGACCACATCTCTCGTATCGTGGCATTATCGGGGGTGTCGCTGCCAATATTCTGGCTCGGCCTTATACTGCAATTCATATTCTATCTGAATTTAGGGTGGCTGCCTGTTGGCGGCAGATACGATGCTGTCGCTTACTCCACGTCTTCCCTTTCCTCTCACTCTGGATTTCTCTTCTACGACACACTGGCCAGCGGACAGTTCGATTTCTTCTTGAACGTCTGTATCCATGCGATCCTGCCGGCGTTGACGCTGGCCTTTGGGACGATCGCCATCCTGTCTAGGATCATGAGATCGAGCATGCTCGAAGTGCTGGGGCAGGATTACATAAAGACCGCTCGTTCGAAAGGATTACCGGAAAAGGTGGTGATCAAGAAACATGCGAGAAGGAACGCCCTCGTGCCCACCACCACCGTCACCGGACTTGCGTTTGGTGGTTTGCTCGGAGGCGCCGTGCTTACCGAGACCATCTACGGTTGGCCTGGTATGGGACAGTGGTCGACCAAGGCGATCGCTTCGAACGAAACTTCTTCGATATTGGCATTCACGATCATAATCGCCTTCATCTACGTTCTCTCAAATCTGGTCGTCGACATACTTTACGCATATCTTGACCCGCGGGTCAGGCTGGAGTGATTCAGATGGCCGAGAACGATCGGATCGGGCTGAACGACAGGATAGGAAAATCGATCCAAGGACTGAAGAAAGCTATGAGGCCCCGGGTCAGGGAGTTCCGCCAGTCGATGTTCATGTTCAGGCGGAGCCCGCTGGCCATGGTAGGTCTCGGTATCATACTGGCCATAATACTGATGGCCGTCTTCGCCCCGGTGCTGGCTCCGCCCTACAATGAGAGGGATCCGCTCACCATGCCGATGACCGGCTTCGATCCGGCACCGCCAGGAATACCAGGGCATCCTTTGGGATTGGGAAAGAACGGGGTCGACCTCTATTACGGGATCGTATGGGGGGCCAGGACCTCTGTCTATACGGCCTTGTTCGTTGTGGGCGTAGCTGCGATCATCGGAGTGGTCCTCGGTGCCGTTGCCGGATATTACGGTGGCAGGGTCGACGAAGTGCTGATGAGGATAACCGACGTCTTCCTTTCCATACCCGGTCTGATCCTGACAATGGCCGTGGTGGCGGTGTTGAGCCATTCGAGTATCACGTATCAAGAAAGTCTGAACAATATCATGCTCTCATTGATCATCACTTGGTGGCCTTCCTACGCCCGGTTGATTCGTGGCCAGGTCCTCTCGATCAAGGAGAGCACTTACGTGGAGGCGGCGAGGGCGATCGGGGCCAAGAAGAACCGCATCCTGTTCCGGCATGTGGTGCCGAACTCGCTTTCTCCGATGTTCGTCGCTGCCACCATGGACATGGGAACGGTGGTCCTGGTGGCCGCCGCATTGAGCTTCATCGGTTTCGGTCCGCCCAGCGGCACCGCCGAATGGGGGAAGATGGTCGCCGATGGTCAAAGCTTCTTCATCGGTCAGCCAGTCCTATACAATGGAGAAGTGATCCACCCATGGTGGGTGGCGACATTCCCCGGTATTGCCATCTTCCTGTTCGTTATCGGATTCAATCTGCTGGGTGACGGGCTTCGGGACATCATGGATCCCAGGTTGAGGAGGTGAGCTCATGCCGAACGACGAGATGCTGTTGCAGATAGAGGACCTACGAGTCCATTTCCATACCAGGTCCGGTGTCGTCCAGGCCTTGGACGGGATCACATTCGGGATAAAGAAGGGGGAGACCTTCGGGTTGGTGGGCGAGACCGGCTGCGGCAAGAGCGTCACCGCCAACACCGTTCTCCGACTGATCCCGTCGCCTCCAGGAAAGATAGAGAGCGGGAAGATATTCTTCCTTCGGCCATCGGCCACTCCGGAAAGGAAGGAGGCCATGGAACAAGAAGTGAAAGATTATGTTTCCGGACATCCGGGCCTTCCTGAGGACGACCCGCACCTCGCCAGGTTGAAGCAGGACATCATCGAGACCGAGAGAAGGATCGAACTGAACTCGAAGATCAGGGGACTGCGGGAATCCGGCAAGACCGATTCCGATCCGGAACTGGGCGTGTTGGTCAAGGAGCTCCAGGAACTGGACTCGCGTTACGATATCCTTCAAAGAAGCATCGGCTTCATGCAGAAGATCCGGGGCAAGAACATTTCCATGATCTTCCAGGAGCCGATGAGCGCCCTCAACCCGGTGTTCACGGCCGGCGAGCAGATCTATGAGATCATCCTGCAGCACGAGAAGATAAGCCTAAACGAAATAGCGATCGAGAAACTGAACGAGGAGATCGCCCATATCAAGTCGTTCAAGAGGGCCAAAAAGGTCAGGACGGAGAAGGGCGAATACGAATGCTCCAATTGCAGGGCCATCGTGACCGATGAGAGCGTCCGTTGCCCTCAATGCGATTCCAGCTTCGTCAGCAGACCATTCCGGCACCTGACCAGGATGAAGATGGGATTCCAGGTCAAGACGTTCAAGAGATACATCAAGGATCCCAACGACCTGTCCGTCCGGATCATTTCCCGGACGCCGATCCTAAGGAGGATCCAGAAACCGATAAAGGCGGAGGCGGTGGACCGGGCGGAGAGGATGCTGAGGCTGGTCCGCATCCCGGACCCTGACCACGTGATAAATTCATTCCCGTTCGAACTGTCCGGGGGAATGCAGCAGAGGGTGATGATCGCAATGGCATTGGCGTGCAAGCCACAACTGCTGATCGCCGATGAGCCGACGACCGCTCTGGACGTTACGATCCAGGCCCAGATCCTGAGGCTGATGAAAGAGCTCCAGGAGGAGACGGGCACTTCCATCCTTCTGATAACCCACAACCTAGGTGTGGTATCGGAGACCTGCGATCGGGTCGGGGTGATGTATGCCGGTACGATGGCAGAGATCGCCGGTAAAATGGACCTTTTCAAGGAACCCCTCCATCCTTACACCCAAGGGCTGCTGAATTCCATCCCCAAGGTAAATGCGGACATCAAACGCCTGGAGACCATCGAGGGCAGCGTCCCGAACCTGATCACACCCCCGGCTGGCTGCCGTTTCAATCCCCGTTGCCCGTACGCCATGGAGAAATGCCGCAGCGTGAAGCCTTACCTGCAAGAGGTTAGGGCAGGCCACTTCGTGGCGTGCCATCTATATGGAGGCGGGGATTGATGGACGACGATATCCTGATAGAGGCCAGGCATCTCAAGAAGTATTTCCCGATCCGCGGCGGTCTGCTGAACAAGCAGTTAGCCAGCGTGAAGGCGGTCGATGATGTGAACATCCTGCTGAAGAGGGGTGAGACAGTAGGACTGGTCGGCGAGAGCGGGTGCGGAAAGACCACAACCGGAAGGTGCATGCTCCTGTTGACCAAGCCGACCGGCGGCCACGTCTATTACAAGATGCCGGCCAATGACAGGACGCGCCTCCTCGAGCTGGAAGAGGCCACTTCCGGAATGCCCACCGGTGAAGGGCGGAAGAGGAAGAAGAACCTGTCCGCCGAACAGGTCGAGCTCGAAGCGATAAATGCGAAGTACGCCCTGGACAAGAAGGATCCCGAGACCCTGAGAAGGATAAGAAAGGAGATGCAGATCGTCTTCCAGGACCCATACTCATCATTGGACCCCAGGATGCTGGTGAAGGACCTGGTGGCGGAACCTCTGGTCGTACACGGCGTCGCCAAGGGGGATGAGGCCACGGAAATCGCGAAACAGCTGATGGAGGCAGTTGGCCTGAACCCCGACCACCTGTTCCGGTATCCGCACGAGTTCAGCGGAGGCCAGAGGCAGAGGATCGGCGTCGCCCGGGCCTTGGCCCTGAACCCCGACCTGGTGGTCCTGGACGAGCCGACATCGGCCCTGGACGTTTCCGTCCAGGCTCAGATCCTGAACATGCTGAACGATCTCCAGACAAAGTTCAACCTGACCTTCCTGTTCATCTCACACGATCTGAGCTCGATACGTTATATGTGCGACCGGGTGAACGTCATGTACCTGGGCAAGGTGGTGGAGTCGGCGAGCAAGGATGCGCTGTTCAACCATCCGCTGCATCCGTACACGGAGGCACTGCTCTCGGTCATACCGGTGCCGGACCCGGAGGTCGTAAGGAACAAGATAGTCCTTTCGGGCGATGTCCCAAGCCCGGCGAACCCTCCATCGGGATGCAGGTTCCATACCCGTTGCCGGTACCGGGAGGGGATATGCGAAGAGATGGAGCCGCAGCTGATCGATAAGGGCGGCGGGCACTTCGTGGCCTGCCACTTCCGTTGAGGCGGTAAAGAGCATATGGCGGTCAAAAGAAGGATCAAGGTCAGACCGGAGGAGAAAGAAGAGGGGTCATGGGAAGACGATCTGCCGGACGCTCCCTTCCCCTCCCGGAAGGACAGAGACTGGAAGGATTGGCTGGTAAGTTCCTGGGCCAGGGAATGGTACTTTCTGGGATGTCTCTTCGCCGATGTGATGGTCGGACTGGAGATATGGAGGAGGCTTCAGGGGGATCTGTCGGTGGTCCTCCCGATCATCGTCATATTCGGTCTGATCATTGGCGAAATATTCCTTTATGTCAAACTATGGGGGGAGGAAGGGCGCCTGGTCCGTAGGTGAGCGGTCTGCTGGACTCCGAAGAATATCCATAAGTATTATTTGCAGAAAAGCCATCAGGCCTGGGGAACGTATTGACGGTCGTGAGCATGAATGAAGTGTGCCTAGCTCTGGGCAACACTCTGGGCAAAAAGGGCATGTCTGAGAGCGACATAACCAAGCTGGCAGAGTACCTGATGAGCTTTTTCGGATTCACCGATCAGACCATCGATAACCGCCTGACCTCCGAGGACCGGGACGTCTTCTACATGCTGGAGGAGGAAGGTTTCCTCACCACCTGGCAGGAGGAGGTCCACCTGAAGAAGGGGAAGCTCTGGCGTATCCATTACTGGGTCCTGAAGACCGATCAGATCCAGCGGATGGCGATGAAGGAGGACCCGGCTCTGCGAAACAAGGATGACGCCGCTGCCACCTACGACGATGTTCCGGATGATTGCTGGAACAGAAGCAAGTGATACGCCGTCCGACTCAAAACCACGATATTTTTTATAGCACATGGTAGTTAGTGCAGAAAGAGGCTCTGGATGATAGAATACGTCATCGTACTGCTGGTAGTGATCGTCTATTTCGCGGCCATCTACCTTCTGAACAAGAGGGGCATACTGGCAAAGTACCACTTCACCCAGGGCATGATCTTCCTGATGTGGCGCACCGAAGGCGGAAAGAAGGTCATCGAGAAGCTCTCCAAGTTTAGGAGATTCTGGCTCGTCTACGCCGCGGCCGCCAAGTGGATCTGCCTGGCGGTGGCCATCTTCATGATGTCGCTTCTGATCTGGGAGGCGACACTGGTCTCCAAGATACCGGCGTCCTCGGCACCTGGGCCGGAGATGATCCTGGGAATACCCGGGCTCAACCCGATCATACCAATCTGGTATGGCATCATAGGGCTGATCGTGGCCGTGGTGTTCCATGAGTTCGCCCATGGCATACTGACCCGCGTCGGCAAGATGGATATCAAATCCCTCGGCATCGTGTTCCTGGTCATCCCGCTGGGGGCGTTCGTGGAACCGGACGAGGAGGCCATCACCAAGTCTGACCGCAGGCGCCGCACCAGCATCTACGCGGTCGGTCCCGGGACCAACATCATCCTGGCGGTCATATGTGCCATACTGTTCTCGTCGGTCATGCTGAGCTCGGTCGAACCGGTCCGGGACGGGCCGGTGGTGGTGACCGTCGGTGACAACAGCATCGCCTCCATGAACAGCCTTCAGTTCGGTGCCCAGGTGGTATCGGTGAACGGCTCGCCTGTGACCGACATCTATTCCTGGCAGAACGCCACCGCTCCCAGCGCCGGTTCCTCGGTCAGTCTGTCCTATTATTTCAAGTCCAGTCAGTACAATTCCTCGATGTTCTCGGGCGTCCAGGTCACCAGCGTGACCAAGGGATATCCGGCCGATGCTGCCGGCATCCAGTCCGGTATGCTGATCTCCTCGCTGAACGACATGCCCATCCGTAACGAGAACGATCTGTGGGTCGCCTTGCATAACACTCACGGGGGACAGACGGTCAACGTCACCATGATGTCGTACCATGCTGACACCCGCGCTTACGAGAACGTGAGCAGCATCAACACCGTCACCCTGCTGAGCCGGGCCGAGTACCTGCGTTCGTCCGGCGCGGTTGTGCCGTCCGGCTTCGTGGACTATGGATTCATGGGCATCAACAGCGCCTACCTCGGCGCTGGCGTGGCCAATGTCCAGGTCCTTTCACAACGCCTTGCCTCGCCCTATGCGAACATGCAGAGCCCGGGGGACTTCATCACCGACACGCTGCGTTACATATCGCTCCCGTTCGTCGGACTAGCGCCAGTGCAGTCACCGGTCACCGAGCTGTTCCACCCGACCGGACTGGTCGCCCCGTTCGGCGCCGACGCCTTCTGGATCACCGCGAACATCCTCTACTGGGTGTTCTGGATCAACCTGATGGTGGGTATGACGAACGTGCTGCCGGCGGTCCCGCTGGACGGAGGTTTCCTGTTCAAGGACGGTTTGGACGCCTTTGTGCAGAAGGTCCGGAAGAACGCGACGGAGGAGCAGCGGGCCAGGTACGTGTCCCGGATAACCATCGCCCTGGCCCTGTTCGTGCTGTTCCTGATCGTCTACCAGTTCATCGGACCAAGGCTGAACGGTTGAGCAGGATATATCGTGCCAGGCCGTGGTCCGTATCGGGATCATGATGCCTGGCCAGGTCGATTGGTCCGACGACAGCTCATCATGAGACGATGCCACGGAGCAGTTCGATGGACCGCATTATTCCTGTCATTTGTTGCCCTCTTGGAAGCTAATGAATATCGGAGAATATGGTCAACAGGGGCTTGAATGCACCTCGTACCATTCTGGTATTGGTTGTTGACGATGAACCAGCCATCGGTTCCTGACCAAGGATTATCTGGAGTTCAATGAGAACCTAAAGGTGGATGTCGCCACTTCTGCCGCAGAAGCCAGAGAGGAGATGGCGGGGGGACGATACGACGTGATCGTATCGGACTATCAGATGCCCGTCGAGGACGGGATCCAATTCCTTAAGTCGCTCCGGGCCTCGGAGAACTCGATCCCTTTCATTCTGTTCACAGGCAAAGGAAGAGAGGACGTCGTCATAGAGGCGATCAACAACGGAGCAGACGCCTATCTACAGAAGGGAGGGGATTCCAGATCACTCTTCGCGGAGCTTGATCACCGCATTGGCATGGTGGTCAGAAGACATCGGGCGGAGGCGGCCCTTCTCGACAGCGAGTCGGAGTTCCGTACCCTGTTCGAGGACAATCCTGATGCAATTTCCCTGGTTAGTATGGACGGCAGGATCCTGAACTGCAACCACGCGGCGGCCAAGATGGTGATGATGAACAAGGAGGAGATCATCGGTGGAACGGTCGCGGACCTGGGGGTCTTCAGCCCGGACGATCTGGCATTTTTCCAACGGACGATGAGAGATAGGATGAACGGAATACTGGGGAGTCCCGTCCTGTCACAGATACGCCGAAGGGACGGCAGTCAACGGTGGATGGAGATCCGTTCGTCGATCGTAAGGAAAAGCGGCAAATTCCACGGTTTCCAGATCATCTGCAGAGATATGACCGAACAGAGAAATGCAGAGGAAGCCCTTAGGAAAAGTGAAAGCAAGTTCAGAGCGATCTTCACCGAATCCCCGGTGGGGATAGCGACATTGGATCTGGAAGGCAGGCCTCGCGATTTCAACCAGGTTTTCGATCATTTCGGTTATTCTGAGGAAGAATTCTCCAGGAAGTCCTTCTCCGAATTCACACATCCCGATGACCGTGAGCGGAACGTTGCCCTTTTCAAGGACCTGGTTGCAGGCAAGATCGACCGCTTCGAGATAGACAAAAGATACGTTAGGAAAGATGGGTCCACTGTCTGGGCTCGCCTTTACGAGAAACGGGTGGAAGGTATCGAGGATGGATCGCCGGCGATCCTTGCCATCATTGAGGATCTTACCGAGTTGAAAGAGGCGGAAGAGGCAAAGGATGAGAGCACAACTCGTTTGCAGACCTTGGTCGAGGCCATCCCCGACTTGATCTGGCTAAAGGATAAGGATGGCGTATATCTCTCATGTAACAAGATGTTGGGGCGTCTGTATGGGGCCAAAGAATCGGAGATTGTGGGAAAGACCGATCACGATTTCGTTCTTCCTGAGCAGGCCGATTTCTTCCGCGAGAACGATGCCAAGGCGATGGAGACAGGCGGTCCGATCCGCAGTGAAGAATGGGCGACCATGAGCGGCGGTCATCGCATCTTGCTTGAGGTGATCAAGACACCGATGTACGATGCAAACGGCAATCTGATCGGCGTGCTCGGCATCGGGAGGGACATCACCGAGCGCAAGAAGGCCGAGAATGAGCTGCGACGTTATTCGTCCAGGCTTTCCATCCTCAACGGGATCATCTCGGCGGCAAATAAATCGGATGACCTGCCGCAACTGCTCGGTTTTGTATTGTCGGAGACCTTGAGGCTGTTGGACTTCGACGCCGGAGGTGTCTATCTGGTAGACCATGCCGCACGGACGGCGAATGTCGTCTGCTCGAAGAACCTCGACCCGGAGTTCCTGAAAGATGTTCAAACGGTCGAGATCGACCATAAGCCCTATGACACCTTGTTCATCATGGGCGAACCAATCATCGCGGAGAATTATGCCCAGATCAACGCCGAACGGTCGGAGAGGTATGGGTTATTGTCGATAGCGAGCATACCTTTGCTCTCCAAGGGGGAGGTTGTCGGGGCAATGAACGTCGCCAGCACAGTGCGGAACCTCATCAGTGATGAGGACCGGGAGACGCTGGCATCCATCGGCAGGGAACTGGGCAGTTCGATCCGCCGCATGATGTCGGAAGAGCGGGCAACGAGTGCTATCCTCCGCCCGTAAGATCTGATCCGAATCGTCGATCCGAGGTATCTCACGAATGCCTTATTTTACCCGCTTCCAACAGCCCTTGATGTCACGATAAAGCTGACGATCTAGCAGTGGCTGCTGCACGGCTGCTCGACGTGAGCGGTCGATACAGTCTTCATCTTCTCATTGCAGACCGGGCACATGTCGTAGTCCAAGGACTTGAAATTGGAGAACAGCTCGTAGACCTCTCCGCACTGACTGCATCTCTTGAACGCAATGTAGGCGGATCTGAACAGGTCACACTGTTCGATGTTGTCCTCGGTCCTCTTCAAACAGACATCGGCCACGCAGTTGTCGCAAAGGTTGCGCCGGCTGATGTTGACCCACACATGCTCGCTGATCTGAACTCTCGTCAATTTTGTTATCCCTTCCCTGTGAGATAGTTTTTGACCCGAATATGAGTATTTAATCCTTGTCAAATAATCCTCCCAACAAGATAATCATTCATGACTTGACATCATGACTGGCCTTGGCAATTATAGCTGCTTTACAAATAAAAGAGGGAAGTGAAAGGTGTTTAATATCTTCCCGAAGCGGCCTTAGGAGATGTTGTTCCTCAGCCTGTCCTTGAGCTCCCCGAGCTTCCCCTTGTTCCAGCTGGTGGTCTTGGAGAAGAACCCGGTCACGCGGGTGATGCCCTCGACGTCCGGCGACGCGCAGAAGGGGCAGGTCGACCTCAGTCCGCGGGTGGTCCGGCCGCAGTTCAGGCAGGCGGTGAACTCCGGGCTGAAAGCGATCTGCGAGTTCTGCGTGTTCTCGAACGTCTTCTTGACGAAGGCGGCGATCGACTCCGCTGGGGGCTTGTGCTCCCCGAGCCACACATGGGTCAGCGAACCGGCCTCGATCAGGGGATGGAACAGGCCCTCGGCCTTCGTCCTCTCGATGGCGCTGATCGGAGCGCCGACGTTCAGATAGGTCGAGTTGGTGTAGTATATCTCGCCGGCTGATTTGTTGCCCTTGATTACCGTGGGCGCCTGCAGCGGATAGTACTTCATGTCCAGCTTGGCGAAGCGGTAGGCGGTCGATTCGGCCGGGGTCTGTTCCAGCGGCATGCGGATACCGTACTTCTCGCCGATCTCCTCGGCGTTCTTCTTCATGGAGGAGATGACCTTGAGCCCGAACTTGGTCGCGTCCTTCGATTCATGCATCTGCTGGCCCGTGTGGTACTGCACCAGTTCGTTCAGGCCGACCATCCCGATCAGGAACGACGCCTTGTTGAACCGGTAGTACGGCTCACCATCCAGGTTCATGGTCAGCAGTGCCAGCGTCGAGTGCTTGCCCATGTCCAGCAGGCTCTTTATGAAGTCCCGTTTCTGCACGTGGGCGTGGGCCACCAGCTCGATCTTCTGCCGGAGCAGGTCGAACAGTTTCCCGTCATCCTGATGCGCCTCGTAGGCGACACGCGGCAAGTTGATAGTCACGTTCTGCATCGCCGAGTATCTCATCTTCCACGGTGTCTTTGCGTCGTCCAGGTCGCTCTTGTCCAATTTGAACGTGAGGCGGCAGCACTCCGATATCTTGGCGGTGTTGCCCCGGTCGAAGACGAAGTAGGTGTTGCCCTTCTCGGTCGCGACGTTCGAGATCTTGTTGAGGAACTCCTCGTGACCTTCGGTCTTGAAGAACTTGTCCGTCATGTGCACGTTCGGTTTGGGGAAGAAGAACGGTCTTCCGAGCGCGTCCCCCTCGAGGTACACATCGAACAATGCGCTGATGAAGCGCTGTGCCTCCGGTTGGTATTCCTCGTAGTTCTTGCCGGTGAAGGTGCCGTTCGGTCCGATCGCCGGAACTCCCATGAAATGGTCAGGGCACTCCCAGTACAGGTTGAGGTCGGAGAATATCGACTGTCCGCCCCGGGCCACCGCCTGCTGGGCGAACTCATAGATCAATATCTGGGCCAGCTGCTTCATCCTGCGGTCGTCGCAGCCGACGAGATACGGGGCGAGGAACAGGTTGAACGCGTCCCATCCGATGGCGCCGGCAAAGTTGCCTTGCAGCGCAGCGGAGAACTTGACGACCTGCTCGATCAGCACTTCCGGGTGCCGTGCCGGCTTGGCGATGGAGATCGCATTGGGTAGGTTCAGGCCGAACTTCTTCACGTACTCGATCGATTGACCGCTGCAGTACGGCCGGTCGATCATGCCCAGGTCGTGGAGGTGTATGTCGCCTTTCATATGGGCGTCGGCCAGGTCCTGCGTGAACACTTCGAGCAGGGCGAACTCCTTCTTGATCCTCTCGGCGAGGGTGAGGTTCGTGGCCTCCGGCCCATGCGGGACGTTGGCGTTCTCCTTGTTCGGGTTCATGATGATCTGACGAGCATCGTACAGCGGGACGCCCAACCGGGTGTGCTGCCTGCGGATCTTCGCGAGACCATACTCGACTAGCTTGGCGTTCGTCAGCTCGCGGATGAGCGGTGCGGTGATGACGTCGAGCTCGAGCTCCGATATCATCTTCTCGACTTCGCGCGCAACGATAGCGGCGGCATCCTCGCTGATGGTGGTTTCCCGCATGAGGGCATCGAAGATGCGCTGTTTGTCCCATTTCTTGATCTCCTCATCGGAGGTACGCACGAACAGCGATAGCTCAGTCGATTCCTTCTCGTCCGACCAGATGACTCCTGGCTCTGTTCCCCTAAGATCGCGTGAGTTCTCTATTGATTTCATGAGTTTCACCTTTAAGAAGGGCACACCCAACTCCCCGAGAATGGCGTCCCAAATGCTTTCGCTTTTACAGGCCTATGACATTGACCTGTGGGGTTTAAAGCCGTTTTTGAACATGGTGTGGTAAATAAAGCCCCGTTAACAAAGCTTTATTATTTACCAGGTCTGTTACCAGGTCTGTTACCACATGTTCCATCCAGAGCGTGATTTGAAGTTCATAATCCTCGAACTCCTGACAGATGACGGTCGATCCATCAGCTCACTGTCACGGGAACTGGAGAAGAACGGTTACGATCTTCACAGATTGATACTTACCGGTTATCTGCGTGCTTTGACAGATCAACACGTGCTCAAGGAGAAGGACGTGCCCCCGGCCAAGATCTATGTGCCGGTCAAAGGACGTCAAAAGGACATCTATGATGTTATCGATGAGGCATCCCACGATCTCGCAGAAGGTCGCAGGGCTGAGGAACTGAGCCTCTATGCGATGTGGCGGCTTTTCAAGCGCCCCATCTTCGCCGAGGAATTGGTCAGGGCAGGTATATCCGGCGAACCTCGGGGAAGACAGGCGACCCAGGAGGAGCGTCAGGAGGCAAAGAAGGTGCTGGTCCGATCGGGGTTCAAGATCCCTGACAGCAGCCGGGCCTATGTGCCGGAAGCCAGCGATCTAGGTGCAGACTATCAGACCCTGCTCGAGACCATCGTCGCGAACCAGCTGGACATATCGTATCTGGTGAGGGAGACCAAGCAGACCAAATTGGTTTGAAACCTAGGTCAGGAAGGCTCCAGGTTTTGAGGCTACGTTGTCCATATATCGATCAGGTGGGAACAATGTGAGGCCTATCGCGGACGAATGAACGATGTTAGATTTGTTCGTTGAACTTCATCACAGAAGACTATAAAACTGAATAGAAAAATATCAAGATGCTGGAGATTGCATGACTGTTGACACCTATTATTTGAATCCCATAATTATTATTGTAATTATTATATTTATTGTTGCACTAATCAGAAAATTTAGGAAGAAATGATCTTTCAATAATCTTTATTGATATTGGCTGAAAGGCTGTACTCAATTTATTAAGACAATTTCCAACATGTTACTCTGACTCTTAAACGTCAATCTCATCTATATCTCGAACGACCTGCCCGACGGGCTCAGCCCTATGTGTCAGTCCCTTCCCACGCGCCATTCGAGATTCCTTTCCAGGCTCGGCGTCGGTCGCTTTGGAATATTACGGCCGTTTGAGCGGCGTCACCTTCTAAATCCTTCATCATCCTCTTTATGACCGCGATCCAACGTTTTGTTCTCGCGGCATCGGCAATTTCTCGATAGGAATCAATCTGTCCTAGCACGTTATTGGAGGCGTGTCCCTTTTTGTCATGCCAGTCAACCGTCGCGAGATAAAGGTTATAATCGCTTCCACGATACACCATACCATGACTCTTAGCGACCTGGTATCCGATCTTAGGGGGTACCCAGGCATCACCAGGAAGAAGGCCATTTCGAGCGTTATCAACTTCTTCCCCAAGGTCTCATCGTCTAAAGTGCTTGCATCCTATGGTGAAGATGCGGCGGTCATGGAGCATAACGGTGAGGCGATGCTGCTTGCTGCTGATGGCATAATGCCGCCGCTGATGAAAGCCAATCCCTTCTTCGCTGGTTACTATGGCGTTCTTGTAAATATCAATGATATATCGGCCATGGGCGGGATACCCTTGGCCATGCTGGATGTTCTATCCGTCAAGGACGAGAAGGTGTGTGCGAACGTCATGCGAGGCATGGAGACGGCGGTCAAGAAGTTCGGGGTGCCGATTGTGGGAGGACACACGCATCCGGATTGCACCTATAACGCCATCGACGTGGCGATCGTCGGGACGGCCAAACTCGACGAGGTCATCTATTCCCATACGGCACTGGCCGGGGACGACATCATCATGGCGACGGACCTGGACGGATTCTATCCCGAGGGTCTGACCTATGCCTGGGACACTACGTCGAAGAAGGATTCGATCATTGCCCGCCGTCAAATGCTGATCATGAACAAGATAGCCAAGAAAAAGCTGCTGCGCTCCGGAAAGGACATCAGCAACCCTGGGTCGCTGGGCACGTTGGGAATGCTGCTGGAGACGAGCGGTAAGGGTGCATCGGTGGACATCAACATGATTCCACGACCGAAAGGGGTCGATTTCTCCCAATGGCTAAAGTCCTATCAGGGAGCCGGGTTCGTGGTCACCTGCGATCCAAGGCACTCGGAACAGGTCCTCGAGCAGTTCGGCACCGTTGGCATAACCGGCGCCGTGGTGGGCAAGGTGGACGGGACGAACGTTTTCAAGGTGACCGACGGCAACGAAACGTCGACCTTGTTCGACCTGAACATCGAGAACATAACTGGATGCAAGCCAGCATCCACGGTCGGCTGGGAAGAGATAGGGTCTGGGAAATAAGATCGGTGCATGAACGATCCAATGACCTCGGGGCGGACGACTCGTTCACGGGATAATACGGGACTCAATTCTCTTCGATAAATGATAGGCGAGTTTGTTACTGGCCATCATTGATGATGGTCTGTTTGCGCTTATTTATTGCATGGCCGCTATTTTGACGACAATGTACTAAATATATTGAGGTCGACACAAATTATCCAGCATGAACGGTGGCCAAAATATGGTCAAGACTTTGTCGACACACCAAAGCCGAGATGATTAAGCATGGTATTCACCCAGAACTCAGACCTCTATGCAGCGGTCCAGGATGCTGGCATCAACAGGGTCCTTCACCATGTCATGGTGCAAAGGCCGTCTCTATTCAATTACGGGTCGATCCTGCCGGCAGCAAACCCACAGCCCATCTGCAGAGCGATCCCGGCCGTTCCGGCAGTGGTCCGGGCGCAGAACCCTCTGATGACGGAGATGGACCCGCTGCCTGTCCTCATGACGCCGGCCATTCCGACGATAACGCTTGATTATATCGTCCAGTTAACGAATGGGGCGATCGACTTTTTCCCGGGCAATGTCTTCAGCCTTCCTCCTGAACTGAACCCACCCCTTTCCGACCAGCATTTCGCTGTTCACTTCGAGGTGTGCGCCGGATTGATCTGTCAACCGAGGATACGTCTCTGGCCCACTCCTCTTCGACCGATAAAAGAGAACAGGAGGAAGGATGGAAGAACGGACATAACCTGCTTTTGCCTAGACCTGTTCGCCACTGGCTCGCTCGGCATAACAGGCCAGCCGGGGGCTCAATCCATCTCGATGAACGTCTCAGGGATTGAGATTCCTGAACTAAAGCCGGAAGGTATGGAGGAGGCAATCGAATGCTATGCGCTTCTGGTCATGAACAGAGGCATCCTTCCAAAAGCGGCCGAGGCCTTGTCTGCATTGGCCTTCCAGGCGATCCCTCTCCCTCAGGGGCTGGGCAGCCTGACCTTATCCGCATCCACTGCGGTCCCGCACAATCCGGCCGTGGAGGACAACCAGTTCAAGGCGTTCATTAACCTCGACAATATTGAGCTAAACCTGCCACCGCCCGATAATGGGGGAGGTGGATCTTCCGGTTCGGGCGGCGGCACGATTACCCGAACAACTCGCCCCAGGACCAGGAGCGGGACCTTCGACCTCACCGCCGCCGTTTCGGCGGAAGCGTTCGGCAAGATATTCACCGCGATCGTCAAAGGGTTCCATTTCGAAAAGTCTGGCAACGGCAGTTACGGACCCTTCTCTGCAAACTATGATGTTGCGGCCCATCTCGAAGGCGGGTCCCTGGAGATGAGGGACGATGGCACCATCATCATCAAGGAGCTCGATATCAAGTGGGATAAACTGAAGCTCGATATCGGGATCGACATTCCGGAATGGTGCGTCGGGGGCGGGCAGGTGTGCGTGTTGCCTCCATACCCTTCCTGCGATGTTCCTATCGTGGGGTGCGGGGATTGCGTGACCCTACCGAGCTATTGCTTCTTCTCAGGCAATCCGGACATCAACATCCCGATCGATCTGAGCGGGCTGATCACCTCCGAGGTCACGATCAGCGGCAGGGTGAGATCATTCTACGGCGTCGGCTCTGGTACGTATAACCGGTGGCAGATCGTGGTGGTGCCGACACTGCCGCTGGACCTCGACATAATCGATATCGCGGACACCGTCGGAGACCTGTTCAAGAACCTGGTCCAAGGGGGAATCGACAATCTGCTCAATTCGCTCGGGGCACCAGGCTGGGCGATCGCCCTGATAGACGGCATCTTGGGAGGGATCGACAACATAATAAGGGTCATCCTGGACATTCCTGATGACATAGGAGAATGGTTGATAGACATGATAAGTCAGATCGGGATCTTCAGCTCGTTGCTGAATGACCTCTATGACTATATCGCCCTCCAGATTCCGGCAGTGTTCGAGATAGAGGACCCAAAAACGGTAATGGATCAGGATGGTGCGCTGATACCGGTCAAGATACCCATAGACTTCATCGGGGTCAGCGTTGATTCCCATGAGATGGTGATACAAGGAGACGTGGGAAATTGATCACGAAATCTATACTGGACAGATCGATGATTCTTCGAGAGGATGCGATCGACAGCGGTTCCCTGGCCTCAATGGGCTCGATCATACACAAGGTCACCGAGAGCGGGGACTACCGTGGCGATGTCTACCGCGGGACGGCCAAGGTGGGAACGTTCTACTTGACCGTTTCCGAGAATGGCGAGGCGGCTTCGGATTGCGAAAAATCTCCCAGGCAGTTAGACATAGACCTAGCAGGCCTAGATCGTTCTTTGGGAAAAGCGACAAAGGATTGCGGCAACAGGTTCACACTTCGGGCCGGAGGGAACATAGTGTTCACGGCTCTGTCCGGTTCGGGCGGATACGCGATAGAGCTGCTGCGCCGGGAGAAGGGAAAAGAATCGGTGAAGGTGTTCGACAGCAGGAAATTGGGAGAAGGCGACCTCTTCATCGTCCACATCATGAGGCCGGGCCTCTATTCCATCAAGAACACCAACGGAAAGAGACAGACGGAACTGACCGTAGAATATCCAGATCCGGAGAAGCTTCAACTGAAAACGGATCCGTTTCTGGTGGAGTTCAAAGACGAAGAGATCGTACCGAACAGGATAGTCATACAGCCGGTCCAGGCATTGATGTTCGATCCTAAGGACGAATCCAGGATAACGATTGAATTGAAGAAGGCGGACGACCGTCCAGCGCCCGTCCGGGTTCCCATAGTCACCCCTTCAAAGGCCCGAAAGAAAAAGTCGCCCGCGGTGGCCGGACAGAAAACGATCCTTAGAAAGATCCGGTTCTATGGATGAGCCTCATCGATCCGTCGGCATAAGCTCAACAATGACCGACTGGCGCCCCAGCTTCTCGGGCCAGCAGGTCCATCTTTATCCTTAACGGAATTTATTACAGTGCCAGGCAATATTCGTCATTCCTTGACGAATTAATGTCCCAGTGTTGATTTCAGAAAGAATGAGGTGCTAGGCCACAAGGGTGGCCGCTCAGTTTGGCACAGGTGATCCGACCGCTGACTCAGCCCCGCTCCCCTTCGAGCGTAGGTAGTCCACGGTAAGGCTGTTCCCGTCAGGGCCTGACCCGTTCTCCGTGATCAGAGCAAGGAGCGCAACCCTCCAGCTGCACCCCAGAGCTGCCACCGACCCCGTAGGACAGAGCCTCAACATCAACGGTTGGGCCTATGCCTCCCCGGATACGACGCCCCTCGTTGTCACCCCCGCTTATCGACGATTTCGGTGTAAAAGGACACGCCGAGCGTCCCGGTCTAGCCTAGCGCCCCCAATTAAGCATACAAGCTATTTAAACGCAATGTATCCCGCTGGCCTAGCCAACAGATGGGGTAATGAAAAACAAAGCACGGTCGACGCAATACCAACCTATCCCGAGAGGAAAATTAGTAAAAGCCCCTGGCAACAATATGATGCCCGTGAGTGAATTTACAGCGCTCCCTTTGGCAAAGCCCGATTGGCTGAGGACGATCGCGGCGGTCGGCGGGGACTTCGATAGGGTTAGGGAAGTGACAAGGAAACATTCCTTGCACACTGTCTGTGATTCTTCCCACTGTCCAAACATTCGAGAGTGCTGGTCAGAAAGAAGCGCGACCTTCATGATCCTAGGAGACATGTGCACCCGGCATTGCAGGTTCTGCGCGGTCAACCATGGCGACCCCAAAGGAGAAAACGATGATTCGGAACCATCAAGGGTCGCCGAGGCCATAAAAGAGCTTGGGTTGAAGTATGTGGTCATAACCAGTGTCACCCGGGATGACCTTAAGGATGGTGGTGCATCGGCCTTCGCAGAGACGGTCCGAGCGATACGCGAAGTATCGGATTGCCGCGTCGAGCTCCTTATACCGGACCTGTCCGGCAAGGAGAACGCGCTCCGGGTGCTAGCCGATTCCGTACCGGATGTGATCGGTCACAACATAGAGACCGTCGAGCGCCTCCAAAGGATGGTAAGAGATCCCAGATCCTCCTATGCCGGGTCGCTGAATTTGTTAGGCTGGCTGAAGGGTTTGTATCCAGATATGGTAACAAAGAGTTCCATGATGCTCGGCCTGGGAGAGACCCGGGATGAGACCGTGCGCACAATGTCGGACCTGCGTGCCGTCGGGGTTGACGCGATCGCGATAGGGCAGTACCTTAAACCCAAGGGAGGCAACCTCCCGATTTCGGAATATGTGGAACCGGCTGCGTTCAAGAGCCTCGAGGAACAAGCTCGTGCCATGGGGTTCCGGTTCATCACGTGTGGACCCTTGGTCCGTACATCTTACAAAGCACAGAGGATCCTAGAATTGATCGGAGGGGCATAAAATGTTGATCGACGATTTCAACCCGCTCGAGGGTAAGATGCTGCAGATACTGAAGACCGATGGGACCGTGGTCGAGGGGTTGGACCCGAAGCTCGACGATTCCGTCCTGCTCCAGGCGTACAGGACGATGGTATTGACCCGTGTGGCCGACGAGAAGGCGGTCAAGCTTCAGAGGCAGGGCCGTTTGGGCGCATACCCTCCTTGCAAGGGTCAGGAGGCGGCTGTGATCGGACCGGCCATGGCGATGAGGAAGGATGACTGGTTCGTCTGGTCGTTCCGGGAGATGGGCGGTCTCCTTTATCATCAGATACCCCTGATGAGCCAGTTCCTCTACTGGATGGGGAATGAGATGGGCTCACACTACCCCGATGACGTTCGCGCCCTGCCTTCCTCCGTCCCGGTAGGGTCGCAGCTCACCCATGCCGTCGGCATTTCCTACGCCGCGAAGCTCCGGGGCGAGGACACCGTGTCGGTGGCATTCTTCGGGGACGGGGGCAGTTCGGAAGGCGATTTCCATGAGGCGGCGAACTTTGCCGGGGTGTATCAATGCCCGGTCGTGTTCGTTTGTCAGAACAACCAGTATGCCATATCCTACCCGCGTAAGTTCCAGACCCGAAGTCCCACCATCGCCCAGAAGGCCGTCTCCTACGGCTTCCCCGGCATCCTGGTCGATGGCAACGATATCCTGGGTATGTACGCCGCCGCCAGGGAGGCGGTGGAAAGGGCGCGCAGCGGCCTCGGCCCGACGCTGATCGAGGCCTATACATACAGGTTGGGAGACCATACCACATCAGACGATGCCACCAGGTATCGGTTGGAGTCGGAGCTGGCGGAATGGATGCAGAAGGACCCGCTGGACCGATTCAACCGGTATCTCGAGGCCAAAGGCATCTGGAACGACGACCTGGAGAATGCGGCAGTGAAGGAAGCGCAGGACGAGGTGGAGAAAGCCGTTTCCGAGGCAGAGAACTATCCGAAACCGACAGTTGACGAAGTGTTCCGCCACATGTACGCGGAAATGTCGCCAGATATGGTGGAACAGATGGAGCGGATACGGGCTGAAACGGGCAAGAAGGGGGCGTGAGACATGGCATCCATGAACATGGTGCAGGCCATCAACTCCGCGTTGGCGTTGGAGATGGAGCGGGACCCGAGCATGGTGATGCTCGGTGAGGATATCGGCGTGGACGGCGGAGTGTTCCGCGTGACCGAAGGGCTACAGAAGCGGTTCGGTCCAGCCAGGGTCATAGACACGCCGCTCGCGGAGGGCGGGATAATCGGCATGTCCATCGGCATGGCGATCAATGGGCTGAGGCCGGTGGCAGAGATCCAGTTCATGGGCTTCTCCTATCCGGCGATGAACCAGCTGATCTCCCATGCCTCCCGGATGAGGAACCGGACCCGGAGCCGTCTGACCGTTCCCATGGTGATGCGCATGCCCTACGGGGCGGGGGTGAAGGCCCTGGAGCACCATTCGGAGAGCACGGAAGCGCTCTTTGTTCATATTCCCGGACTTAAGGTGGTCGTGCCGTCCACTCCTTTGGAGGCGAAAGGTCTGCTGACCGCCTCGATAAGGGACCCGGACCCGGTGATCTTCCTGGAACCTACGCGAAGCTACCGCATGCTCAAGGAGGAGGTACCGGACGGGGAGTATGTGATCCCGCTCGGAAAGGCCAGGATGGTCCAGGAGGGAAAGGACCTGACCCTGATCGGATGGGGGGCGATGATGGTGCAGATACAGAAGGCGGTCGACGAGGCGGCCAAGAAGGGAATATCCTGCGAGGTCATCGACATGCGCACCCTGTCGCCGATGGACTCCGCCACGGTGGTGGAGTCGGTGAAACGCACCGGAAGGGCGATCGTGGTGCAGGAAGCTCCCAAGACCTGCGGCGTCGGAGCGGAGATCGTCGCCAGGATCAATGAGAAGGCGTTGCTCTCATTGCAGGCGCCGGTGGCCAGGGTGGCCGGGCCGGACATCATCGTGCCGCTGCCCAAGGGCGAGGACTATTACTACATATCACCGGAGAGGATATTGGCCGAGATCGAAAGGACGGTCTCGTTCTGAGGTGTTCAAGATGACGACTGACTACAAGTTCCCCGACCTCGGCGAGGGTGTGACCGAGGGCGAGATCAAGAAATGGCTGGTGAAAGAGGGCGACGCGGTCGCAAAGGACCAGGCGTTGGCCGAGGTGGAGACGGACAAGGCGGTGGTGGAGATGCCATCGCCGGTGGCCGGGATCGTCCTGAAGATGAACCATAAGGAAGGCGACCTGGTCAAGGTCGGCGAGGTACTGGTGGTGATCGGAGACAAGGGGGAGGCCGTTCCCGCTGCCGCCGTTGCGCCGGAGGCCCCGATCGTACCGGAACCGGCCGAAGGCGCCAGGAAACCGTCATATTCGGTGGTCGGCGAGCTTCCGACGGAAGAGGTGAACGTCTCCTCCACCGGAAAGTTGACAGAGGCGAAACCGTCCGTCGCGGTGCAGGCGACCCCGGCGGTGCGGAAGGCGGCCAAGGACCTGGGCGTCGACATCGCGACGGTCAAGGGGTCCGGTCCCAATGGAAGGGTCACCGAGGAGGATGTCAAGAAGGCCAAGGAGACGCCCCCTGCCAAGGCGGAGACGCCGCACATGAGAACGGCGCCCAAGTTCGACCTCTATGGCTGGGTGGACCGGGTCCCCCTGCGGGGCATCCGGAGAACCACGGCCAAGCACATGATCGAGTCCCAGACCAGGGCGGCCCAGGTGACCTCCATGGACCAGGCGGACGTTACCGCCCTCTTCGCGCTGCGGGAGAAGGTGAAGAAGGAGGTTCTGGAGCAAAGGAAAGTGAACGTGACCTTCATGCCCTTCATCGTGAAGGCGGTGGTCATGGCGCTGAAATCCAATCCGTCCCTCAATGCCTCGGTTAACGAGGAGGAGACGGAGATCCTGGTCAAGAAGTACTACAACATCGGCATCGCGGTGGCCATCGACGACGGGCTGATCGTCCCGGTGGTCAAGATGGCTGACCAGAAGGGCATCGTCGACCTGGCCGAGGAGATACACAATCTCGCGGAGCTGGCGAACTCGCGCAAGATCGACATGGCGGACCTGAGGGGCGGCACCTTCACCATCACCAACTACGGGGCGTTCGGCACGACCTATGGCACACCGATCATCAACTATCCCGAGGCGGCGATACTGGGAACTGGGAAGATCGTGGACACGCCGATGGTCATCGACGGCAAGATCGAGGCACGGAAGATGCTCCCGCTGTCTCTGACGTTCGACCACCGGGCGCTTGACGGCGCCGGGGCGGCGAAGTTCATGAACGACCTGAAGAAATGGCTGGAGAATCCCGAGGCTTTGCTGCTGCTCTAGCGCGACCGTGTCCAGGTGTCGTTGCCGTAGCGCTCGTTCGCTATGGCCTCGGCGCGGGACAGCTCGTCCTGGGTCAACGGTCCGAGGTACCAGTCCTTACCCTCCGCGAACGCAGAGGCCAGGGCGGCCAGGATATCGTTCTTGGTGGCCTTCGATTCCCTCGAGACCGACGTTACCAGGTCCATTGGGTCCGACGCGCCCTTGGAAGCGACCTTTTCCCGGTCGACCTTGAGCACTGAGAACATGACCTCCGGGTCCACGCTGTAAAGGACCGTCCCATGCTGAGTAAAGATCCCGGACCGCCTGGTCTGGGCGGAACCGGATATCTTCCTGCCGTTGACGGTTATATCGTTTATCGGCCGGAACTCCGCGTCTATGCCAACGGTCTTCAGGCCCTTGACGACATAGCCGCAGATCTGGCGGTAGGCGGCGTTGATATCCTTGTCGACCATGGTCTCGGGGCAGATGACGCTGTAGGTGATCTCTCCCTCCTTGTCATGATAGACCGCCCCTCCTCCGGTACGCCGACGAACGATGTCGATCCCGAGCTCCTCGCACCGCTTCACGTCGACCTCGTCCTCCAGGTTCTGGAAGCAGCCGATGGATACTGAGCTGGGATCCCATCCGTAGAACCTGATTGTCGGACCGGCCTCATTGAACGAGACCATCTCCGCTATCGCCTCGTCGATGGCCATGTTCATCTTTGCTGGATGTGTTTCATACCGCAGTAATCTCCATCGTTGGTTCAACATCGAAGCTCCCTTAATAGATAGACCAGGTCATTGGCGCCAAAACCGATCAGGACCGCGCCGCTGGCCGAGACGATCGAGCCCACTCTCTGTTCCAGGTCCTCTTCGTCGCCGGTCAGCCTCAGCCCGTCCAGTTCGCTCTCCATGGTGGACAGGGCCTCTTCCGGATGGACGAAGAAGTCCCCGGAGATCCTGATATTGGAAATAATGTCCCGCTCGCAGACCGCGTCCATGCGGACGAGTTTTCCGCCTGGGACCTTTCTCTGCGATCTGCGGGCAGGCATCTTGCGGTCTTCACTCCTCGGCCCACTTCTTCAGCTTATCAATCGGGATCTTGGCCCCGCAGATCGCCCTGCCGGTCTTCTCGTTATAGAACGCCGGAACTCCCAGCTCCCCGCCGCAGGCCTCCGAGATCTTGTCCGCGTGGGACCGCATCAGCTTGGCGTTCTCTTCGTTGTGCCAGACCTCGAGATGCTCGATCTTGATGCCCGTATCCTGCTGGTATTTCTCCACCATCGGCATCAATGCACGGCAGTGTGGGCATTCCTTTCCATAGAACCATATCAATCTCTTATCTTCATTTGCCACGCCATTCACCTCTTAAAGTACAGACCGCACCAGCATTCCCCATTCTCTTTCCACACCTTCTGGCGGTAGAAATTGCATGGGCATACCAGTTCCAGGTCCTTTTCGAAATCTCCGGTGGTCATCCTGCAAGGACAATACTTCATCCCCCGGTTCTTCATGTTCTCGAGCACTCCTGCGGCCAGTGTGTTCACCTCCTCCATGTTCGGGTTCAGCTTGATCAATGGATTCTTCTCGGCAAATTCTCGCCAGGCGGCGACCACCTCTTCGACCTTGGCGTAGCTGCCGCCATGGTTGCCGATGGTCTTCAGGGCCTCTTCTCCGTCGATCTTCACAAAGGCCATGCTCGCCCCGCATGTCGGACAGATCTGCGGCGCCTTCAATCCATAGTGGAGATCCCCGCAGACGTTACAACGCCAGAGCCACTTCAAATCAGATCACCGGGTCGAAGAAGGCACCCGGTAAGATATAAAGGAATTGACTGGTAGGCAGGATCGGGATGCCTACCGGGTCCCACCGAACTTACGTTCGGTCTGGTTCACCGGTACGTTCCAGGCCTTCGACATCCTCTCCACCATCTCGTCGACGATGTTTGAGAAGCGACGCCCCAACGGCTTCTTCCTGCCGTTCTTTAGCTTCAGGCTGACGTTCTTGTTGTTCTTGAAGAACATCACCTGGTCATGGTTCTTGGTAGTTATCTCACCGGTGAAGACGTAGTACTCCACCTCGATGCTTTCGATCCGGGATTTGTCGATGAACCCGTTGATGCCCCTCAGTTTCAGCAATGGGCTGGAAAAGTTCTCCGCTCCGTTGGCATAAACCTTGACCGATGAGATATCGGCCCAGAATCCGTCGTGCAGAAGGTAGTAGGAGAATACCGTGGCGACGATGAAACCTAGGGTGATTATCAACGAATACTCGATCGGCAGGCCTGCAATGACCGCCAGGACCACAAAGAGGGCGGCGGTGATGAGGGACTCGATGATCAGGTTGGATCGTAGCACTTTTTTCTTCTGGTCGATCTTGCCGTCGGTGGAATTGACAGTGATTAGTAGAGGGCCCTTTTCGTCCATGGCGTTCACATGTCCTAAGAATCGTCTCCATATTTTAATTTCGACCCGGGACTGGTGATAATGTACTCCGCCAAGGCCCGATAGGGCGGATCCCTTTTCGCAAAAGGACGGGATACCGGAAATCGGCCATGCAATCTCGTTATTTCTGGAATTGATAGCGTCATAGATAGCTAGATAAGTACTCCATATCCTCGACCTCCCTATGCCAGAAGGAC
>DASXVU010000016.1 GCA_036504055.1 Methanomassiliicoccales archaeon
GGCGAAATCCATCGAAATGCGTCTTATGCCAGGCAGTCTGGACGAGATCTTCTCCTCTCCCAGTTGGGTCAGGTCCAGGTCAACGAAGCCACCCACCCGGCCCCGCCCTTGATCTATTTCCATTTGTATCGCCCGGGCCACGATGTCCCTAGGGGCAAGTTCCATGGAATGCTCTGCGTACCGGGTCATGAACCTCTCCCCGGCCGCATTCCTTAGAGTGCCGCCTTCTCCTCTGGCCCCCTCGGTTATCAGCATATTGGTACCGAACAATGTGGTGGGATGGAACTGGACGAACTCCATGTCCTTAAGAGGCAATCCCGCCTGAAGGGCCATCGCCGCCCCGTCCCCGGTGTTGATGTGGGCGTTCGTGGAATGTGCATAGATCCTCCCATAGCCGCCGGTCGCTAGTAGTAAGGATCTCGAGGAGAAGCCCTCAATGTCGCCAGTGGCGATGTTCAACGCCACGCAACCGGTGCATCTTCCTTTCGTCCTGACAAGACTGGTGACGAACATCTCATCGTAGAAGGCGATCTTCCTGGTCATGCATTGCTCGTACAGTGTATGGAGGAGGTTATGCCCGGTCCGGTCTGCTGCGTAGCACGTTCGAGGGAAGCCAGCTCCCCCGAAGGGTCGTTGGGCGATCAACCCCTTCTCGTTCCTGGAGAACACCGTTCCCATGTGCTCCATCTCCAGGACCGCATGAGGCGCGTTCTGACAAAGGATAGAGACGGCATCTTGGTCAGCCAGATAATCCGCCCCTTTGACGGTGTCCAGCGAATGTGTCTCCCAGCTGTCCATCCCTTTTGAAAGGTTATTACCGAGGGCGGCGTTGATCCCTCCCTGCGCGGCGACAGAATGGGACCTTAGCGGGTGCACTTTGGATACGACGGCGACGTCCTTTTCATGATCGGCGGATGAAACGGCCGCCATTAGCCCGGTCAGACCGCCTCCGATTATCACGATATCATGGGTATGGATGAGGTCCGACATAGGAATGATCAACTGCTCCTATCCGTTTCAATTGTCCCCCCGGCGGTATAATTCTTTTGCCAATGGCATGATGTGCTGATAGAGATCCGAGAAGGATGAAGGGATCGTGGGTATGTATCATATCTATCTACGGTTTTGTCGCGTTGCGAACCTTTGTTGGATGGACCCCATCAAAAATGAACTTAGGATCGTCTCGAACGGTCATTTGGATCTGGCCAGTCTTAACATACCCCGATGGATGGATAGACCATCCGTAACAATCTATAATACTGTTCCACCGGAATGATGTGCAGAAATCGTCGAATTCTAGCTTAACGACGATCTTAGGGAGGAGTATCATGCGCAAGGAAGAGATTCTAGCAGGACTGGAAAAGGCCGTAGTGGCCGGGAAGAAGCAAGAGGCCATTCAGCATGCCAAGGATGCGATGGCGGCGGGTGTCAAGGCTCTGGACGCGATCGACCACGGGCTCATCAAAGGAATGAACATCGTAGGCGACAAGTATGCTGCCCATGAATTCTACCTGCCCCAAGTTCTGCTTGCGGCGGATTCGATGTACGGTGCTCTGGACATCCTTTTGCCGCACATACCGAAGGAGGATGCAGACAAGAGGATCGGAGTCATAATCGGCGTCGTCGAGGGAGATGTCCACGATATCGGCAAGAACATCGTCAAGACGATGTGCACCGCTGCTGGCTTCGAAGTCCACGACCTGGGCCGCGATGTCCCTCCAGAAACGTTCGTGGAAAAGACCAAGGAGACCAAGTCGCAGGTCGTCGCCATGAGCACTCTCATGACCCCCACGATGGACGGCATGAAGGCGGTCATGGATGGTCTGGTAGAGGCGGGCATCAGGATGAACGTCAAGACGATCATTGGCGGGGCCCCAACCTCACAGGAATTCGCTGACGACATCGGCGCCGACCTACATGCGGTCAACGCCCAGGAGGCAGTGATCAAGATCAAGGGGGCTTTGTAAGATGGCTGACACGATGAATCACATCGAACGGGCGGTCGCCGCCCTTCAGGACCAGCCGGTCGACCGTCTGTCGTCATATCCGCTGGCAATGGGCGTGTGCCGCAGAACCGTCGGCGACGGCAAGATGACCTACCGCGACTGGGCCTCAGACCCGAAGAAGTATGCGGCCGGGTTCATACAGGGACAGAAGTACTTCGACTTCGACTGGGCCATCGGCCTGATGGACCTGTCGGTCATGGCTGGAGATCTGGGAGCCACCGTGAGGATGGACGACCAGAACACCCCGTTCGTCACAGAACCGGCGTTCAAGACCGTGGAAGACTATGAGACGTTCGAGGTCCCGGATGTTCACAAGGGCCGCAGCGGTGTGCTCCTGGAAGGCACCAAGCTATTCACCGATGAGCTGAAGAGCCAGGTGATATGCGCGGGATTCATTGAAGGCCCGCTTCTGGCATTAACGCAAGCGACCGGCGCCGAGAAGGTCTTCATGGACATGTACAACCACCGCAGCGCGATACACAAGGCGCTGACCAAGTTAACCGAGTTCGACATGAGGCTGATCGACGGCTTCAAGGAGACCGGTTGCGCCGGACTGGTCTGGGACTATCTGTGGGGAAGCTACTCCTGCCTGGGAGACAAGGAATATGAGGAGTTCGAGGGCAATGACAAGTACGCCCTCAAGCTGAACGCGCACACCTCGGAGCTCGGCATCGCAAGCTGCATCCACAACTGCGCAGACCTGCCGCACCTGGACACCCAGGTCAAGAAGATGAAGCCAGCGATATTTTCGATGGCGTACTATCCCCTGATCCCAGGAAGCCCCTCACCCAAAGAGGCCATTGCCAAAGGATACGCGGACGGGACGCTGCTGGCGGGGGATATTGACCCTCAGCTTTTCGTAAGAGGCACGCCGGAAAAGATGCAGAAGACCTCTATGAACCTGATCCAGGAGGTAAAGACAGCCCTGTGCGAGAGGGGTCTGCACTCAAGATATGTAATATCTTCCGGTTGCGAGGTTCCGCCCACTGTCACCACCAAGCTTGAGAACATCAAGATGTGCGTTGACACCGTGAAGCAGTATGGCCAGGTCACCTGCGCCAAGGAAAACGCCTGAAGCTGCAAACTCTTTCCATTTCCATTCTTTCTTTTGCGGGATTTAGAAATTCAGAAACGTATTTCAGATGACAGCCGTATTAGGACAGCACAGCCATCGGTGAGCCAATGAAGATTGCACAGATCGCAGGTTTCCTAGGCAGCGGCAAGACCACATTCCTTATCGAAGTGGCAAAGGAGCTGGTCTCTCGAGGCCACCGGATCGCCATCATCGTGAACGATGTCGGCGATATCAACGTGGACGCGAAGTTCATCGAGTCGTACGGGTTGAAGGCCAAGGAGATATCCGGCGGATGCATATGCTGCCAGATAGCCGGCAGTTTCGCCACGACAGTCGCGACTTTGTATAACACCTTCAAACCGGACATCATCATCGTCGAGCCGTCTGGTGTGGCCATACCATGGGGCCTTAAACGGGCCGCCGAATACTCCGAAGAAGAGATGGAAGGCAAGATCGAGCATACGCCGGTCCTTACTCTGGTCGATTCGGTCAGGATCGATGTGCTAATGGAGTCGGTCCGCAGACTGGTCGAGACCCAGATACGCGAGGCTGATGTCGTTCTCATCAACAAGGTCGATGCCTCCACGCCGGAGAAGATCAAGAAGGCGGTGGACCTGGTGAAGAGCATCAACCCCACTGCTGAGATCCTATACGGTTCCGGAAGGACGCTGCAGGGCGTAAAAGAGATCGCTACGATCATGGAGACCAGGATATCCCCGCGTTATGATGAGGCGAGCGAGAAGGAGATACTGCGCAAGTCCTACGGGACGAAGTGAGCGGTGAACCCATGGACGAAGAGCTACATCTGGAGATGCACCGGGCGGCCGACGAGCTGGGCAAATTCTCGATCCATATGAAGGTGCATATGAAGGACCCGATCGACCCCGAGCAGGCCGGGAAGTTCCTGGACCATCTATTGGTACAGATCACCGAGGAGTGCATGAGGGACGGGGCGGACCTCATCGGGCATGTAAAGGCATTCCTCGAACCTACGAGTGGCGGAACGCTCGGTGCCAGCCTGGTGGATTTCTCGATCGGGACCCAGCTGAGCAACGGGCTCACCGGACCGGTATCAGACGCCGATCTGACGATCCACGTCATCGTGCATGGGCTATGGGACCCGGACGTCCGTCACTCATCTATGGAGATGATCGAGAAGGTGATGGCCGAGGAAGGGGTCAAGTTCGAAGTCATCAAGGATTATTACGAGGTCGAGAAGTCGATCGCTCATCATCACGTGAAGGGGTGAACTCAATGACAGAAAGATACTACGAGGCGATGCGGCAGAAGGGCTTTTCCAACAACACCATGGACTCGATCCGCAAGGTGAAGTGTCCCAAGTGTGGGTTCGAGTTCTCCCTGACCTATGCCAGGACCTTTGCCTGCAGGGGGTGTGCCGAGGCACTGCGCAACTGTCCCAAGGTCCGATGCGCCAAATGCGACACCGAGTTCTACCTGAAGGAGATGCCGCACATCGCCAATCCATACAAGGAGAGGGCGGTCGCCACCCATATGAACAAGGTCGTCACCGATTATTATGACGAGAATGGATGGAAGAAGTCAAGGTAGGACACCATCGCACATCAGTTCCCAATTCGAACATCTGGCCTGAGCAGGTCGTGTTAGGCTTTTCATTTATCTGACATTGGCGGTAATGATATTTTCGGAAAATCCTACTCTATGGTTAAGTATACGCCATGGTACTTCCATTAAAAGGGATTCGCTTGGGGAGGATGAATCGAAGGCGCAAGTTCTGGGCTGTTGCCTCGCTACTTGCCATTGTCATGATCGTATCCATATTGGCTGGTTCTATCCTTAATGGCAAACAATCATCAACCGGCGGGATGGATCTTAAGTGGAGGATGGATCTCAATAGCGACGGGTCGTTCATATGCCAATTGAACGACACTCTGATCGTTCAGGATGAGAGAGCGCATCAATTGAAATCGATCGGCAAGGATGGCAATTCAAGATGGAGCTATTTCTATTCCGATCCTCTGAGCATGTTTGCCCGTGATAATAGCTACTTTTGCTTCATTGATCATAGAAATGATACCCAGATCCTGGTATGTTTGGGGGTGAATGGAACCGTAGCATGGAGCAAAGCGGTCTCGGCCCAAAGCAACGTATTCCGAGGGGAAGATGGAAATTACTATTTGCAGGCCGGTTTTATGCAAATGGACACCAATCATTCAACATGCACCGTGACGTGTCTCGACGAGAAAGGCAACGAGAGATGGATTCAAACCAGTGATTCGGGCCTAATCGTTTGGGGCATTTGCAGTGACGGAACCGCAATCCTCAGACAGGATATCTATGACCTGAATGTCACCCCGCCAGGAATCATTATCGTCAAGCAAGAATTGATCTCAGTGTCATCGGACGGGAATATTCTCGGAAGGCTGAGCCTTCCCTCGAACGCATTCAATGCCTTCAGGCTTTATGAACAGGAAAGCAATGGGACCATCGTTGCCTATTTCGAAGACGTCATGAACTTCACGACCTATCACTACATGGGCATGACAGAAGACCTTCAGCACAACTGGTCCTTGAAAACCTCAAATATGGAGGATCGAGGCAAAACCATCGGGTCGGTGACATACAAGATCAACAATACTGGCGTGGTCGGGGATAATGGAAATACATACAGCATCGCAACCCTTGGCGCCTACAATGCCAGCGATGGAACGCTCTTGTTCAAGACAGATTTTCAGGGAATATCCTTTTACTGGGTAGATGTCAACTCTGGGACGGTCTACGTAGAGGATAGGGCCGGTTCATTCTGGGCAGTGGATCAGGAGGGACAGGCAAATTTTGCGCTCGGCGCTGCTGGATGGCAGGCATTCGATACCTACGGCAACGGGTTATTATTGTATGGTAGCTCATCGATCAAACTGATCGATGACCAAGGCTCACCTGAATGGCAATACGATCTTGAAGAAGGCACCATCAAATCCGTCCACGTCGGAACGGATAGCACGATTTATCTGATAACGGATGTCGGAATATCGGCCGTTCATAAACCGCAGGTCTCAACCACCATGGTCTACATCGTCGCCCTAATATCAATCGACATTCTCGTTATACTAACCTGCGGATTGTGGCTTATGGACCACAGGCTGCCCGAGGAAAGGCATGGACCCTGAGATTCCCTATTCAGGTAAGCATTTCCGTTCCGAGCACACCTAGAAAACTAAATAATGTTGGTAACTCATCAAATCAATCCCGTGAACGAATCCCTTTGCGCCCGCGATTCTATCGGACCGGCCGATGACCTTAACATGATTGAGGATGAGGAGACATTTTCGGGAGAAGAGCTGGATGAGGAAGAAGCAAGGGATCATGGAAGAGGCATTTTGTATCTTGTTTTCGCTGCGGTCATCACAGGTTTCTTCTTATGGCTACTACTGGGATTATGGGGATTTCTGCAGGAAATGAGCTACGGTCACGGCTGATCCATTCGCATAATTGACTCAAACCAACCTAATATTTGAATGGATGATCTTTAACGATCCGCTCGCAGTATTCACACCAACTGCATTTTGTCTTCTTTACCATCATGTCAGGATATGCCTTGGCGATAATTTTGTGATAGACAGAAGAATGATCCGTTATCGGCTCAAGGTATCAACCTTGCCCTGATCATGATGGTAGGTTTTCTTAATGGTTATCAGCCGCGATATTAAGATGTCCTCAGAATAAATAACGGCCTCGTTCCTCCTTTATTGGGAAGAATATGGAGAAGATCAGACATAAAGAGAGGTTGTGGGCTGTTGCATTGATGGTGGGGATTTTCGTGGTCCTTTCTAGCATTGGCTTTGCTATGCTCCTGCAGAAGGAGAGAACGACCGGCGGCATGGATGTGCTGTGGAAGCAGACCGGTCTGGGAACAACGACCGACGGTGTCCAATGGATCAACGATTCGGCGATAATCAACGATCAGAACGATAAGGAGATCCGGTGCATCGGTCCTGACGGATCGGTCGAATGGATTCATACTTACTCTGAGATCCATATGCTCATGGCGCGGGATGGGCACATCTGTTTTGCCGAGAACGAGGGCGGTATCACGTTCACCTGCTTGGATCGCAATGGATCGGTCGAATGGACCCGACCTGACCCCTGGGTAAATGAGACGCCCATCAATCCCGTCAGTTCAACCTACGGATTGCCAGGTCTCGATGGGAACGTATATCTGTTCGGTCCCTCGGGCCGTTCGGTCCTTTGCGTCGACGGGTCAGGTTTCGATAGATGGGCCTTTACGGCGGACAACGGGGCCATCGGTTTACCGGTCATCTACTCCGATGGCACGGTATTGATTGCTCATGTCATCACAAATGCCTCATCATTGAACTCCGGTCATCCCCAGCTCGGAAATGGGGAGGAGATCGTTGGTGAGGAGCTTATCCGGATATCACCGAACGGCACTGTCGATGGCCGATTGGAGATCCCAGGGTTCAGGGCCGATCTGCGCAATTCTTTTGATATCGCAGTCAACGGGACCCTCACCTTCAGCTCATACAATTTCAGCGATATGACCGGCAGCGTCCTTGGCATATCCGAACATCTTGAGATAGTGTGGTCATCATCCTACAGCGATCTGAACGCCCCAGTCCAAGGCGAAGGGTCGATCGTGTATTATCTCGAGCACCATTCTGTCGAGATCGATTCCTCTGGGGGTCTGCATCATTTCACCACGTTGTGCGCTTATAACACCAGCAATAGCAGTCTCCTTTATAGGACGGATTTCTCCGGCACGTTCACCGGCGGGATCATCGTCAGCGGCGACACCGTCTTCCTCAGCGGCAACGACAAGGTCTGGGCGGTCGGACCGGATGGGGAAGCGCACATCGCTGACTCGTCAGGATGGGCCGTGTTCGGTCCATATGGGGGCGGCCTTCTTCTGTACGACGGGATCGGGATAAGGCAGATAGGGGCAACCGGTTCAACCGATTGGCAGTTCGACCTGGACAGCGGGACCATCAGGTCGCTTCACCTCAGTTCAGATGGCACGATAATAGTGTATGCCAACGATGGGTTCACCGCCATCCACAAGCCTTCCATGTCCACCAACATGATATACATGGTCGGGCTGGTGGCGCTTGACCTGCTGGTCGTTCTCACGGCAGGGATATGGATATTGGATCGCTGGTCCGCAAAAGAGAGAGGGACACCCTGAGGGCCCGCCATTCCATCAGGGATCCGATCATTCCGGGACGTTCGAGGGATTAGCCGATCGCTTTCTTGATCGCCTCGACAAATCGTTCTAATTCTTCGTCGCTCGGTTCAGGGAAATCGAAAACCGAGGCATACTCGCACGGACCAAGATTCTTTTCTGTGCAGTCGTCCAGGATGACCGAGGTGGCGATCTTCATCCCGTTCCTTTCCATGATGCGGTCGCAGCATTTGTTGCGGCATCCGTTCACTGCGGTGAGCTTGTCAATTTCCACTCCGCTCATCGACATCATGATCGGGCTGAGACCGACAGTGCACACCGAGAACTGAAGCGATTTTCCATTTGCCAGGTTCCATTTGGAGAACCTTTCCATGGCCTTCTCCATGAAGACCCCTCTCTCGCCATTGGCGCCGCACACGACCACGCCCTTCCTCATTGCAGCACCTCATCCATCAGCGTCTCGATCTGCTTGGCGGTCCTGACGATCCCTTCCTCATTGACCTGGAAGAACGGCCCCATCATCATCTTGCCCTTGGGCATGACACCGAACTGCATCAGGACCTGCAGGCCGCATAGTCCTTCGCAACCGTCCACCACTATGACCTTCCGGTCCCTGAGGCCGTTCATGTCCTCGACCGCTTTGGGCAGCTGGGCCAGGGCTGGCGCGACCGTCACCACCCTGATGGGCCTCCTTTTGGAGATGTCCCGGACCGCCGCCCTGAGCACCCGTGCGCCGGGGCTGTATCCGGAGCAGATGACGATGTCGACCGTCTCGCTCATCTCTTCGCCTCGAAGAACAGCCTGGGCTTTCCCACCGCCGACACCACGATACGCGATTCCAGCAGGATCCCTCCTCCCCAGCTTTTACCCAGGTGGCCGATCCTCTCGTCCTTGTCCACCACTATCTCCACCTCGTCCGCACCGGCCTCCAGGGCCCTGGTCCGGGCGATCCCGGTGGCCCATTCCACGGCATAGGCAGAAGCATCGGTCACCGAAGGAAAATCCTTCTTCTCCGCCGATGAGTGCAGGGAGCATGGCGGGTTATCCATGGCCGAGACCCCCGGCTTCGGCCGGATGAGCACTTCCACCGATTCCAGGATGGAACCGGTTATGGCACCTACCGCGTTGCCGACCTCAGAGTGCTCTAGCAATAGGAGCCTGGTCCCGAAGTTGTCCGCTACGGCCGGCAGGTAAGCTCCCACCGGTGCGCCTATGCCGATGATCGGCTTGTGCAGGGTCAGCCTGACCGAGTAGTCCTTCCCGGACTCATGGGTGATGAACTTGTTGAACAGATCGTTGCACACATCGCAGCGCGGCACCTTGCCAGTCTCCTCGTAGACCAGCTTGCGCAGCAGCTCATTGGAGATCTTGTTGATCACTGCTCTCTTGACCTCCGAGCAGAACTGGTGCAGCTCCATCTCCATGTTGGACGCCTGGATGGCCACACCGATCGCGGAGGCCTCGGCATCGTACTCGATGTACGATCCGTCCGCATGAAGCACATCCGTAGGGGTCAGACCTATCCTCTGGATCATGCCGAGCTCCTCCAGTTTTCGTACGTTGAACGAGAAGGGATGCACGTTGGTCATGGCGCCGACCTCATAGATTCCCCTCGGCTCCTCCTTGACCTTCTCCACGAACAGGCCCTCCTCATTGGACAGGGAGATGTTCGGGACATCCTTGGAAAAGACGAAGAACTCCGTCACTTGGATGACGTTTTCCACAGCCACGTGCCCGGCCTGAGGGCGGACCTTCTCCGTGACCATTGCCTTCAGCTTCTGCTTGATGGAGGGATAGATCGACGAGGCTATGCATAGCGGCACCACTCTTAACGGTGTAAGAACGATCTTGCCGTTGGCCACCACTATCCGGCTATCTCCTCCGATCCCTGAGGTGGAGATATCCGCCGCTTTGACCCTGGTCCTCCAGCCACCGATCATGGCACCTTCTGGATCGAGACGGGGCCGGCCATCCCTCAATATCCCGATGTCGGTGGTGGTCCCGCCGACGTCGATGACCACCGCATTGTTCTCCCGGGTGAGGAACTTAGCCCCAATGAGCGAAGCTGCCGGACCGGACAGGACGGTCTCTACCGGCTTCTCCTTCGCCATGTCCTCCCCCATCAGGGAACCGTCTCCCTTGACGATCATCAGCGGGGCATCGATCTGTTTGTCCGCCAGGACCTTTTTGACCGATGCCACAAGCTCTGCTATGATCGGGATCAGCTTGGCGTTCAGGACCGCCGTGATGGTCCTTTCATGGAAGCCCAGTTTGGATGACAGCTCGTTGCCGCATACCACAGGGTGGTCGGTCATCCGGCCGATCAGATCCTTGATGGCGATCTCATGCTCTGGGTTCCTGACACTGAGGTATGAAGAGACCGCGAAGCCGTCCACCTTGCCCAATACGCTGCGGACGAACGCTTCCACCTTGGCCATGTCCAGCGATGCCTTCGCCTCTCCGTTGAGCGTATGACCTCCGGCCATCTCCAGCACATCGTCGACGGGTATCGATCTGGAATACTCGTTCCCGGCCACGATGAGGGCCACCCGGCATCCCTTACCTTCGACGACCGAGTTGGTGGCCAATGTCGAAGACACCGAGACCAGCCGGATGTCCTTGTATTCCACATCCAGCTTGGCGATGGAGTTGGAGATCCCGATGGAAAGGTCGTTCCTGGTGGTGAGCGCTTTTGCCTTGACCACGACCTTTCCCGTGTTCAGGTCGATGATCGCAGAATCAGTGTACGTGCCGCCAGTGTCTATTCCCAGGCCTAAGTTCATCATTTCACCCGTCTCATGAATCGTTAGAACAGATCAGAAGATAGGTCGGTACGGCGGTCACGGTTTTTAAAGGGTTCGATTTATTCATCTGGATGGTCCATACATCCACAGACTAGCCATCAGATCCTTGTGCGGTCAACCCGTTCATCCAAGGTTACCGACCGCGTCGCCCCGAAGCCCCTTCCTGAACCTTGAGCTCTGTTCGGCTATCTCGTTGAGGTCGGATGGAGACACCCTCCTCACCCGCGGAAGCTCGCCCGGATAGACTCGGATCAGCTCCCTCTGCAGGTATTCATGCACTAGACCGGAGGTGCGCAATCCCTCCACGCTCCAGTTGTCCACCAGGTCCAGGACCGCGTCGCGGCCGGTGCGGTAGAAGGCCTCCGCCAGCATCGAGGTGACGATAGTGTTCGTGGACATCACAGCTATGTCCGATTCCCTGACCGCCTGTTTGCTCCCATTGAAGGAGATCGCCAGACCGCCGCCCTTCCTCACGAGATGCAATGCCCTGGCGTCGGTGCCGCTGTCGCCCACATACATGCAGTCCTCCAGCGGAACGCCCATCTTCTTGCATACCTCGACGACCGATGATGCCTTCTCCTCATCCCCGATGGTCTGAGTGTCCATCATGAGCTGATAGCTCTGCATGTCGGTCATTTCGTTCCAGAACATCTGGTCCATTTTCTGCACCGTCCGCCTGGTGTCCTGCGGCAGGTCCCGTACGCTCCGCGCCGTGCGCGCGACCTCCAGGATCGGCATCTTGACGATATCCTGTGCCATCCTATGGAGCGATTCCGATTCCCAGGTGTCCATACGCACCGTGTCCAAAGAGAACTTGGTGCAGAAGGCGTTCTCGAACGGGAACCCTATCTGGTCGCAGACCGCGCTGACATAGTGTTCGTATGATGAGGACACCATGAAGGGGGACATGATCTCCTGTACGAACCTCATGGTCTTGTCCGCCCCGGCGATGAGCTGGAGATGGTTGCGTGAGTATTCCACCAGTTTGGTGTCAGTGGCGCCATATGCCTTAAGGAAGGGCAAAAGGAGCCTTATCTTGTCCCCGGATTTGTAACCGTCCTTTTTGAATATGTTTGCCAGTATGTCATCATACTGGGAGAGGATGGTGTAGAGCTTCTCCCCGTTCTCGATGAACTCGAAGCACATCTCTCGGGCGATATCGTTCTTGGTGATCGGGCCCTCGCAGTCGGTGACGAATATCTTCCCGTCGAAGGGCATCATCTCTTCCAGTCCATCAAATTCCATGTCTTACACCTCGAGGATGAAGGCGGCGATGATCCGCACCTTCCGGACGCGGCCGTTCGTGGTCACGCTCCGTATCATAGCTCTCCCCTTTCGAACTTTTCAAGCATCATTCTGTCGGGATATCCATCCCGTCCCGCCGCGGCGATGCTCGCTGCCGCGGCTTTGGTGGCGAACTCGGCGCAATCCTCCAAGCCCCATCCGCGGAGCACTCCCGCGAGGAAGCCCGAGGCGTATACGTCGCCCGCGCCGGTCTTGTCCATCACCTTTACTCTCTTGGCAGGGATAAAATGGTTGCCGCCACCCGAGAACAAGGTCGAACCCGCCGAGCCCATCTTTAGTACCACCGTCTTCGGCCCCATCCGCATCAGGTCCCCGGCCCCCGCCACTCCGTTCTGTCCGGTGAGCGATCGCAGTTCCCTTTCGTTCAGGAAAATGATGTTGGAACGCTCGATGATCGGATGGATCGCGTCCAGACCTTTCTTGGCATACACCTCGCCCGGGTCGAAGGAGATGAGCACGTCACTATTGAGCGATCGCACCAACTCGATCTGTTCCTTTAGGGCCGGATCGCCCACGAACGATGAGAGGTGGACGATGGAGGAGTCATTCGCAAAGTCCATGTCGTCCTTGGTGACGGTAAGGCTGTCATTGGCGTTGGGCAGCAGTATCAGTGATCGGTCCGTTTCTGCGACCAGCGATATGCAGGCGCCGGTGGCTTCCGCCCTCTTCACATGGGAGCAATCGACCTTGCCCATGGAGTCGATCAGGAAATCCCCTTCACTGTCGTTGCCGACGGTGCCGATGAAGCCGGCGCAGAATCCCATCCGGGACATCGAGTAGACAGCGTTGGCGGCCGAACCGCCCCCGCTCTTCTGCAACAGGTGCCCTTCCCTTTCCACTTCTTCGAGAACGGACCGGAACTGTTCGGCGGTCCCGATGACCTCGCCGCCCGGTATGAAGGACCTGCCCGCTATCTCGAGCCCCTCGACCTCGTAAATCAGGTCCTGGTTGAGTGAACCCACTCCGACGATGTCCTTCATCCGTCCACCCGAACGTTGCAATGGCCAATTAATGTATGTACTGAGGAGCGAAACAAATATTCATTGATGCGGTTGACATTCGTGATAAGGATGAACGTGCACATTCGCGATGCCAAAGGATCGGATATCGAGGCGATCAACGACATTTACAATTACTACGTGCTGAACTCGACATGTACGGCCCAGACCGAGCCGGAGCCGAGGGAGGGCAGGGAACAGTGGTTCTCCGAGCATACCGGAAAGTACGTGGTCATTGTGGCCGAATGGGAAGGACAGGTGGTTGGGTGGGGTTCGCTTTCCAGGTATCATCGGCGTCATGCCTATTGGCCCACCGCTGAGGATTCCATTTACGTTAAGCACGACATGCTCCACAAGGGGATCGGCAAAATGCTCCTGGAGGCATTGATAAAGAAAGCACGGGAATCCGGTTTCCATAGCCTAATGGGGGTCATCTCATCGGAGCAGTTGGCCAGCATACGGCTGCATGAGTGTTTCGGCTTTCAGGAGGTCGGCCACCTGAGGGAGGTCGAACTGAAGTTCAATCGCAGGCTGGACGTGACCTTCATGCAGCTGATGCTGTGATTAGAATAGATGATCGTTCACTATCCGGGCCTCATCTCCGACATGGCATTTCATCACTTCTATGCCGAGCCCGGCGATCCTCTTGGCCACTTCGTTTGTGTCCTCCAATCTGGAATTGACGTAGACGGTGGCGCCGGTGTCGATGGAGAAGTAGCACTGCAGACCCTCCGACCGCATCTTCTTCACCTCCAGTATGATGCTTACCGTATCCGGCCTCCAGAGGAACAGTTCGTCCACCCCGGTCATGGTGATGCCGTGCAGTAGGAGCGTATCCAGCTCCGCCAGCTTCCCTATCTGCTCGAAGTTCCTCGAACGTATGGCCTCCTTCATCTGAGGGATGGCGTCCTTGACATACTCCAGTCGGGCCTTGAAGAATGGCGAGGTCACCACCGAACGGTGCGCGTCCTCAGTGGATTTGTAGGCCGGCACCAGCGCCGCTACGATGCCCATGTCCAAGTCCTTCGAAGAAGCGATCCGGGCAGAATAGCTGCCCTGGTCGTTCGTTCCGGCATACCAGATCGAGAACCCACCGGTCACCGCCCTGGATGCCGAACCGGCACCCCGACGTGCGAAACGTGAGACGCTCTCCAGGCTGAGCCCGAGACCGAGCGCCGAAGATGCCGCAAGGGCCAAGGCGGCGAACCCGGATGCGCTCGCTCCCAGACCGATGTTCGACCTGAAATTGTTCTGGGAGACCATCCTGAACCCGGTCCTCTCTCCCGCCAGCTCCCGCATCGGGTTGACCACATCCAGGATCCTCTGCGATTCACGAGGGGAGGCCATTTTGCCGTCGTAGGCACAGGTATCCTCATCGTATCCGAACTCGATCGTGGTGTGGCTCATCAATGGCGCTGTGCAAACGGAGATCGAATCGTGATAGGGTATGCGGAGCTGTTCATCCTTGAGTCCATGGTATTTTATCAGTCCCTGGATCGGATACGCCGTCGCCGATGCCTTCGTGTAACTCACCTCATATATCGAATATCACCGTCACGGAAGGTTCATCCAGGTCCACCTTCAGCATATGGTATGTGATCGCCTTGATCTCGGTCTTCGGCTGGTGCTTCTCCAGGTCGAGCCTCTCGCCCCTGGCCTTGCACTTGATTTTGAAACCGTCAATGGTAACATCGAACTCGCACAGGACCAGTCGGGTCACATCGTGCACGTACAAGAACTCCGAGAGGAAGTTGTAAAGAAGGGATTCATAGTCATGCCCTTCCTGGACTATGTCGATCTCCTGCGTCGGATCGATCGTTGTGGCATCGACCATGGTGTTGAACAGGGCATAGGCCGCATTGCCGTAACACTCCTCCAATGTCCTGCCGTATGCCTTGATCATGACATCGGCGGTGTGCTCCAGCTGTTCGTATCTCATCGGCGCTCGTAGGCATTCCACCGATAATATAGCTTGCCAGGCGACATCCTCGGCACATCATTTCCACCCAGCTGTGACTATGAAATTGTCGACCCTCTCAGGTCCAAAGGTCCTCTGGCCCTCTCGTTCCGACGCAAGTTGATGCGTCACCGTTATATGCCCGCGATACAATGGTGGAGACCATGCGTCTCCTCATCATCGGAAGCGGAGCCATAGGCGCGGCATTGGCAAAGGCGATCGACGACATGCCAGAAGTGGACTCGTTCTACATCACGGACAAGAACGAGGAACGCGCCATGAAGTGTGTCAAGGGCTTCAGCAAGGCTAAGTTCATTTCATCCACCGATGAGAGCGTCCGGGCCCATCTGAAGAACGTCAACCTGGTGGTCGAGGCGGCCAGTCAGGACGCGGTCAAACACTATGTTCCGCTTATCCTAGGGCATGGGAACGATGTGCTGGTGATGAGCGTCGGAGCGTTCGCCGACGACGGGTTCCGGGAGAAATGCTTTGGACTGGCCAAGAGAAAGGGAGGGCGCCTATACGTTCCATCTGGAGCGGTCTGCGGTACCGATGGACTGCACTCGGCATCGGCCGACCGCATCGATTCGGTCGAACTTCACAGTACAAAAGGTCCGAAAAGTTTCAAGGACGTCCCCTATCTGAAGGAGATCGGCATCGACGTCGATACTCTCACCGAGAAGACCGTCATCTACCATGGACCGGCCCGCGAAGCGGTGGTCCATTTCCCCAAGAACGTCAACGTCTCAGCGACCATAGCTCTGCTAGGGCTCGGTCTGGACAAGACCATGGTGACGCTCATCTGCGACCCTACATGCGACTGCAACTCGCACCGCCTGATCGTCAAAGGCGTTTTCGGGGAGATCGATGCCGAGACCGACAACGTGCCATTTCCCTCAAATCCTGCCACTTCATACCTCGCAGCGCTATCGGCAATTGCTGCGATAAAGCGCATCGCCGGAAATGTCTGGATCGGGGTCTGAGGGTCACATTGATCCTGCCTGGTCCTTGACCGGGTATCATCGGAAGAAGGGTTTCGCAATGACAGAAAGGGGAAAGCGGATATTCAGCAAGCTAAAGGAAGAGATCGATGCCATCGTGCTCATAAACGGCGACGAGCCGAACCTGGACATGGCGTTCTCCTATGCCGCCGGCACCGAGGCCGGGCTTTTCGAGGGCTGCGTCACCGTGGTCGACCCAGATGGAAAGGTCAGGATGATTTCCAGTCAATTGGAGGAAACCAGCGCCAGGCGTTCCAAGGCTGAGGTCTCGGTGTTCCAAGGGGCCGAAGACAGGTCGAACCGGATGAAGGATTCGTTCGGCCATGCCAAGAAGATAGGCATCAACGGGAATGGATTGACCTACGCTAACTACATGGATATCAAGAATGCCGCCCCTAAGGCGGAGATCGTTGACGTCTCATATGCCATCGCGGCCTCCCGTCTGGTAAAGGACCAGGACGAGATAGGGCGGCTAAGGAAAGCCTGCCAGATAGCCTCACGGATCGGCGAGGAACTGCCCTCCATCGTCAAGGAAGGGATGCCAGAGTTCGAGGCGGCGGCCGAGGTCGGATACCGCATGATGAAGTTGGGCGCTTCGGCAACGTCGTTCACCACCAATGCCTCCTGGGGCCCGAACAGTGCCGAGCCGCACCATGAGCCGGACGACAGCAGGCTGAAGAAGGGGGACACCGTCCTGTTCGACTACGGCGCATTGTACAACAAATATGGCTCCGACGTCACCAGGACTTTCGTCTTCGGCAAGGCCGAGGACTGGCAGAAGGAGATCTACGATATCGTATTGCAGTCACAGCTGGAGGCCATAGACGCGGTCCATGCCGGTGCCCGGGCAAAGGATGTCGATGCGGTCGCTCGGCGCATTATCGATTCCACGCGGTACAAGGGGCGCTTCATCCATTCGCTTGGTCATGGGATAGGACTGTCGGTACATGACGGCGGAAGGTTCTCGCCCACATCGGAGATCATATTGGAGGAGAACATGGTGATGACGGTCGAGCCTGGCATCTATCTTCCGGGGAAGGGCGGTGTCAGGATCGAGGACGACATACGGGTGACCAAGAACGGATGCGAGGTCCTCACCACCGCCAAGAAAGAGTTCATGGTGATCTGAATGGAAGACATACTTGCCAAGGCGGTCCGCTCCATGCAGGACCAGGGCGCAGAGTTCTGCGATGCCCGCCACCAGGCCATTGACCGGACGTTCATAGCCATGGTCGACGGAAGCGTGCGGATGATCGATAATGGCCGTCTCGAGGGAGTGGTCCTCCGCTCCCGGTTCAATGGTTCGTGGGGCTATGCTTCGACCGTCGACCTGGGCAACGAGTCGATCATAGATGCAGGCAACCGTTCGGTCGTGAACGCCAAGCATGGCACCGCCAAGGGCAAGAGGATCCCGGACCGGAAGGCCAACCGGTCCAAGGTCAATGCAAATGTCAAGCTTCATCCCTCCAAGGTCCCGATCGAGGAGAAGGTCGCGGTCATGAAGGACCTGGACCGGGCGCAGAAGATAGACGATCGCGTGGTCAATGTCAACTCGGTCTACCGCGAAGAGGTCAAGAGCAACCTGCTGGTCTCCTCGTTCGGGGATTCCCTGCAATGGGAGGAGGTCCGGGCCCGTGTGTTCGCCCAGCCAGTGGCTCACGAGGGCGACCGGACCGAGTACTATTTCGACCTTATCGATGGCACCAAGGGATTCGAGATGGTCAAGGAGGTGGACATCATGGATTTCGGCAGGCGCGCTGCCGAGGAGGCGGTCAAGATGCTCAAGGCGAAGAAGGCTCCGTCCGGTCTTCAAACGGTCATCAGCGACCCGATGATATCTGGATTGCTGGCGCATGAGGTCATGGGGCACGCTTCCGAGGCCGACGAAGTGGTAAAGAAAAGGTCCTTCCTAAGCAGCGTGGTCGGCAAGAAGGTCGCCAGTCCCCTGATCACCATGGTGGATGATGGCACCATCGCCGGCGCCCACGGATCCATTCCTTTCGATGACGAGGGCACTCCCTCATCCCGGACCACAATCATCAAGGATGGCGTCTACCAGGGATACATGCACAGCTTGGAGACGGCGGCCGAGATGGGGGTCGAACCGACCGGTAACGGCCGTGCCCAGGATTTCGGGCACCGGGTCTGGGTCAGGATGACCAACACCTTCTTCGATAAGGGCGACGCCACCTTGGAAGAGATGCTGGAGGACGTGAAGTACGGGGTGCTGACCGACCACATGATCAGCGGCATGGAGGACCCGGTGGCCGGCGGTTTCGAGGCCAAGGCCTTGCGCGGTTTCCTGATCGAGAACGGGAAAGTGACGGACATGCTCCGCTCCTTCACCCTCACCGGCAACGCCCTGGAGATACTGAAGACCACCGATTCGGTGGGAAAGGAGGTGCTGTTCGATGGCGGCACCTGCGGCAAAGGCATTGAGGACTTCGTACCGGTCTCCTCGGGAGGGCCATATTGCCGTTCCAAGATAACCCTGGGAGGCGGTTGAATGCAGCTCGAACCGATCATGAAGAAGGCGATCAAGACCGCTTTGTCGGAAGGAGTGAACGATGCCGAGGTGTTCGCGGTACGTTCCCGGACGCTGTCGGTCTATGTGGATGACAACTGCATCAAGAACGTCGAAGAGAAGGCGGACCAGGGCCTGTCAGTTCGGGTGATCCGGGCCAGGAAGGTCGGTCAGGCCTCGTCCACCTACTCGAACATACGGGATTCGGAGAGCTGTGCGGTGAAAGCGGTGAAGCTGGCCGGGATGTCCCAGCCTGACCCGGCATTCAAAAGCTTCCCTGTTTCCGACAAAGGGGCGGAATCGCCGAACGTTTACGACAAGGCCGTTTCCGCGATGGATGCCGATACCATCACCGACCTGGCCAAGAAAATCGTGGCCTCCGCCTCGGACGCCGGCAAGGTAAAGGTGCCCAGCGGAATGATCCGGGTCGCGGCCATCCAGTCGATGCTGGTGAACACGAACGGAGTGGAGACGGAGAACCGCAATACCATGATATATGCCCATTTCACCTCCATGACGGAAGGGAAGGATCCTGGGGAGGGGGTGCGCAGCTTCTTCTCGCCCCACCTGTCCGGTCTTGACACCGCCGAGTTCGGCAAACAGCTGGGCCAGGGCGCCATCGACTCGATGAAGGCCGTGCCCTTCGAAGGGGAGAAGAGGATGACGGTCATCATCCCGCCGATCGAGCTGCAGGAGCTCCTCCACTCGACCGTCTCATATTCCATCAGTGCGGAGAACGTTCACCGGCACCGCTCCGCCTGGGCGGAGATGGCTGGCAAGGAGGTCGCGTCCCCGGGCATCACCATGGTCGATGACCCCTTCGATCCGAAGGGCATGCTGTCCTGCGGATACGATGACGAAGGGGTCCGCACCAGCCGCAAGGTCCTGATCGACCGGGGCGTGCTGAAGACGTTCCTGTACGATTCGTACAATGCGCAGAAGGGAGGCGTCAAACCCACCGGCAATGGCATACGTCGCTCCCCAATGGATTCCCAGAACTTGTACCGCAACGGCATCGATATCGACCCGGTCAACCTGGTGGTGAAGCCCGGTACGAAGAGCCTGGAGCAGGTCATAGCCGGGATCGACGAGGGATTGATGATAGGGCGCTTGGCCTCCGCCGATGCCAGTGGGATCACCGGAGCGTTCGGGTTGGAGATCCGCTGTGCCTATAGGATCGAGAAGGGCGCTATCACCGGGACGGTCAACCACGCCTTGGTGGCTGGCAACATGTACGACGCGCTGAAGAATGTGAGGGATGTGGCGAACGATACCACCGTCATCCGTTCCGGCATATTGCCATCCGTGGCGTTCGAAGGAATGGAGATCATCGGATCGAAATGAGCTTCGAACGCCGTCACGTTCCGGCCTAACCTTTATTACTACTATCCGCTATAGTACCAAATGGTCCCAATGGAAGATAAGCCCTACGAAATCCCCCAATACAACCTGAACGCAGCCGACCTGGAATCGTTCCTCGGGCCCTTGGAGGCAAGGGTGCTGCAGGCGGTCTGGAGCTTCGAAAGCTACCCTATCACCGTAAGGGATTGCTACAAGGTCCTGAACGAGAAGGGCAAGATCGCTTATACCACGGTCATGTCGACCATGGACCGTCTGCACGAGAAGGGCTACCTCGAGCGAACGATTGAGCGCGGAAAGGGCGGGCTGCTTTACAAGTATTGGCCAAGGATGAGCAAGGACGAGTTCAACTCACACGCCGTCCGAGAGATCATCGGCAGCCTGGTGAACAAGTTCGGCAAAGGCATGGTCGCCAGTTGCTTCACCGATGAAGTGGCGAAGAAATGATGGGATAGGGATCGAATGCATCGGGATGGACAGGGGGAAATGCCACGGATGTTCAGAACTGGATGACCCTGCAGTTCTTCCAACCATATTTCTATTACTCCTTGGTCCTGAGCCTGGCACTTTACATTGCGGTCAACTTGACGGTCCGATTCACCAGGATCGGGGACCACCGACTGAGGTCCTATCTGTTCGCACTACCGATGCTTTCCCCGATGTTCGTCTATTTGCTGTACCAACCACGATTGGACATACTACTGGTGGAGAGGAACCTGCCCTCGATGCCATTCCCGCCGAATCCGATGAGCCTGATGCAACCCCATCCCCTCCCTCCGGTCACACAGTCAGTGCTCTCGGTCACCGGGTCGCTATGCGTGTCCGGTATCTCGTTGGGCATATCATTGCTGGTGCTGTGCCTCATCCTAAACCGCTTCGCAACGAGGAGGGGATTCATACCGCTCTCCGAGGAGGATTTCCCAAAAGCGATCGGCATGGTAGCCAAGCGCTGCAAGCGGTTCGGCATAGAGATGCCACACATCGGGCTCATGGAAGATCTTCGCCCGAACGCCTTCGTCGGCGGCCACGGACGGTCGGCCGTCCTGGTCTTCAGCCTGGGCATGCTGGAGACATTTGACCAGGAGGAGCTGACGGTGGCGATAGACCATGAATTGATGCATCTTAAGAACCGGGATACGCTATTTCGGTCAGCGATGGTCGGGCTCATAGCCATGTCGTTCTTCAATCCGATAGCCTATCTTTCCTATACCGCTACGCTCCGGGAAAGGGAGCACTTGGCGGATGACGGATCGACCCCCACCAAGAGGTCCCGTGAAGCGCTCCGGAGCGCATTGAGAAAGGCGGCCGAAACCACAAGCTTGATCGAGGGAATGGCATCGATGAGCAACCTTAGGCTGGTGGGGCTGCTTCCGTTATTTCCGCGCAACATGCTGGCCACACACCCAGCCGAGGAAAAGAGGCTCGAATCCATCAGCCGTCCGAACCGGGAGCGCAAGGCCAGTCGTATGATGGTTTGCATGACTTTGTTGTGTGTGATCGCATTGTCCGGGGTCCTGCTGACCGTTTTTATGGATACCCGTGACATATTGATCCAAGGATCGTCGTTGGGAATGAATTTACTAGGCGCGGATGAGCGTCACGTGATGGATCATGCATTCCCCGGCAATGCCAGCATGGTGCTCCATGAAGGCCTTTCTAAAGATTTCACCTTCCTTCCCCCACGGTGGCCGGGGAACCAGGCCGAGCGCTCGCTGGCCCAGTTTGGCAACTTCTCAAGATAATTCGTTGCTACTATCGTTACTAGTAACTAATAAATAGCACAGTATCAATTGTCCTGACCATAGGAAGGTGCCCCATGGGCTTGGCCAATCGAGCTTTCAAGAGCATTTGGAGAAGAAAATGGAGGACCGGGGTGGCGCTGATCGCGATCGCCATCGCAATGGCGATCATGATATCGATACCGGCAGGCCTGAATGCCAATCAAGCTGCCGCGGTGAGCGCAAGGGACAGCATACAAGCATCCCTCGATTCCATGAACAACGAGATCACGAACATGTCACTCGTGGTTGAGGTCTCATATGGTCAAGCTGGAAGAGGAGTGCCCGGTGACCGTAACATGACCGCCCCGACTGTTCCTTCGGTCTCGAACATGAAGACGATCGCTGCCTCTGACGTATCCAACATCAGCTCATTGGACGGAGTCGTGAGCATTGTCAGCTACCTCGAGAAGACCGAGGGGATGCCGGATATGAGCAGCTTCTCTCCGGGGAGTTTCGCCCCGGGAAGCAGCCCGACACGTACCCAGATGAACTTTAGCGCGGTCTACAGTGTGTGGGGCATACCTACGGATGTCACCGTCAGCGGGCTTACCCCGTCCATCGTTAGTGGGAGGGCCATCAACGCCAATGAGACCGGCGTCGCGGTGATCAGCCAGTCGCTGGCCACCAGCTGGGGATTGGGTGTCGGCGACACCAAGACCATCGAAGGGGTCACATTTACCATCGTCGGCATCAGTTCAAGCACGACTTCCACGAGCTCTACCTCAACGGTCCCTGGCGGGTCGACAATGTCAGACCGCATCGTCTACGTGGACCTGGCCCAGGCTATGTATTCAATGTCAGGCACATACACCAATCTTTATGTCTATGCCAATTCCACGGCGTCGGCCGAGACGATCGCGCTGGAGATTGAGACATTGCTTTCCAGCTCTACAGTGACCACATCCACTGAGCGCGTGGCGCAGCTGAGCGCCTCACAGACCAGGATGACCACATCCCTGGCCAGCCAGAACGCCACCCTCGCCCTGACCCAAGCGACGGCCAACCAAGAGACCGTTCTTGCCTTGGTCGCCACCAGCGCCATCATATTGTTGATCATGGTGTTCTCGGTCCGGGAAAGGGTAAGAGAGATCGGGGTCATGAAAACCCTCGGTTTCAGTAACAGGAGCATAGTAAGCCAGTTCATGCTCGAAGGCTTATCCGTGACGTTCCTCGGCTGCATCATCGGTTCGATAGTGGGCATCATGGCATATCCTATACTGTCCAGTCTCTTGATGCCGGCGGCAACGTCCAATGCAAGCACAAACGGTGCACAGGCCGTCCAGACGGTTGCAGCGACGGTGACCGCCAGCCCCGAGCTCAGCATGGTCCTGATCGCCTTCGTGGCCGTCCTTGCCATGGGGGCTGTCGGCAGTCTCTACCCGGCCTGGAAGGCCTCGAGGATCAAACCGGTGGAGGCGCTTCGCAATGAGTGATGCAGTACAGGATCTGGCCATAAAGGCGGTCGGGCTCTCCAAGGAATACGATCTGAAATCCCATAAGGTGTTGGCGCTGAGGAATGCCAGCTTCGAGGTCAGGCACGGGGAATCCATTGCCATAAAGGGACCATCCGGTTCGGGCAAGACCACCCTGCTGACCATGATAGGTCTGCTGGACTGGCCCACCTCAGGGAGCATAACCATTGACGGAGTGGACCTGACTAAGATCCACGAGAGCAAATTGCACGAGGTACGCCAGAAGAAGATCGGATTCGTTTTCCAGAGCTTCAATCTGATGCCATACCTCACCGCCGAGGAGAATGTCGAACTGCCAATGGAATTGGGCGACCTGACCCGGAGCCAAAGGAAGGAGAGGGCGCTGGAACTGCTCGGCATCGTCGGTCTGGCGGAACGGGTCGGGCACCGGCCCACCAAACTAAGCGCCGGCGAGCAACAACGGGTGGCCATAGCCAGAGCGCTGGCCAATGGGCCGTCGATCCTTCTTGCGGACGAGCCGACAGGGAACCTGGACTCGAAATCCAAGAAGGAGATAGTGAAGCTGTTCAACCGCCTGAGGCGGGAACAGGGCATGACCGTCATCATCGTTACACATGATGACAAAGTGGCGAACGACATCGGGAAGGTGATCCGGATGCGCAACGGGAGGCTGCTGACAGAAAAGGACCAGGAGTTCCTAGAAGACGAGAATGAAGAATAAGAACACTTTACGAGGCTGGAACCGTTCTAGTCGTCTCTCCGACAACCTACCCTCTTCCAGTCTCGGTCCGACCCGCCGATCGTTATTTTTGGGTCTATGCTTTCCTCGAGTTCCGATCGGTCGGCAGGGTCCACTTCCCCAATTACTGGGTGTCCAGAGTAATGGTCGTTCTGTCGGCCAGTTCCTCCAGCTTTTCCAGATTGGAGATCACCTTTCCCAACGGCGTTACTGGACTGTAGGCCTCCGGAGCTTCTCCAGCGCTTGCCGGTGTGCGACCGAAGAATATGCAAAAGGCATTTCCTTCTGGCCAATAGGCGACCTCTCCCACCTCCATGATCTTCTTTCCCCGCTCAAGCTTGTCATGGACCGGTATCTCGAAGTAGATCTCTCCGCCCCAGACATTGATCTCTCTTTCCAAGGGCAGGGCCAGATAAAGTCCGTCGGCGGTGGTGGAATCGTTCAGCTCGATCACGAACTCGTCGTACCTGGTGCGCATCACTATCTTCGTCAACCGAACACCTCACTTGATCTTGACGACCTTCACCGTGTATTCGATATCGATGGTCAAGGGTCTTTTGCACCTTGGGCATGTCCTCTTAAGCGAGGACATGGAGATCGTCCACAGAGGCAGGTCCTGAGACCCCAAGGTCAGAGTGTGTTGACAGAAAGGGCACATGATGGAGATATTCTCGCCTGGCAAAAGATCACCGTTATTGTAGCTGATAGGTACTGGAAGCTAGTTATGATTTCGGTCACTCGAGCATTACAGAAAATTGAAAATGAAGAAGTTTAGGTTTTAGGACCGATCACTTGGCCTTTTTCTTGGCCGGCGCCTTCTTCGGGGTGGCCTTCTTGGCCACCGCCTTCTTTGCCGGGGCGGCAGCCTTTGCGGCACCCTTCTTGGCCGGCGCCTTCTTCGGGGCGGCCTTTTTCTTGGCCGGAGCTTTCTTAGCCTTAGGCGCTCCCTTGATCTCGAATAGGGCACGGATCTCCTTGCCTACTACCTCGATCTTGCTCTCGGCCTCTTTCTTCTCCATGGACTGAAGCTTCTTCATGCCGCCATTGGCGTCCTTCATCCATTCCTTGGCGAACTTGCCAGCGAGTATGTTGTCGAGAAGCCCTTCCATGGCCTTCTTGGACTCCGCGTTGATGACCTTGTCACGGGTGGACAGTCCGCCATACTCGGCGGTGTTGGACACGCTGGTCCACATGTGCATCATGCCGCCCTTCTGGATCAGGTCGACGATGAGCTTAAGCTCGTGCAGGCACTCGAAATAAGCGATCTCCGGCTGGTATCCTTTCTTGACCAGGGTATTGAAGCCCGCCTCGATCAGCGCAGTTACTCCGCCGCACAGGACCGCCTGCTCCCCGAACAGGTCGGACGTCGCCTCTTCCTTGAAGGTGGTCTCTATGACCCCTGCCTTGGTTGCGCCCAATCCCTTGGCCAGGCACAGCGCGATGTTCTTGGCGTTACCGGTGAAGTCCTGCTCCACGGCGATCAATGCCGGAACGCCGAACCCCTCAAGGTAGACCTGCCTTTCCATCGGCCCTGGTGACTTCGGGGCCATCATGATGACGTCCACGTTCTTCGGCGGCTTGATGACGCCGAAGGTGATGGCGAAACCATGCGCGAAATCGATGGCCGCCCCTTCTTTAAGGTTCGGCAGTATATCTTCCTTCCAGACCTGTCCTTGGACCTCGTCCGGGATGAGGATCATGATGACGTCCGCGCCCTTGACCGCGTCAGCGACCGGCGCGACCTTCATGCCGTTCTTCTTGGCGTCATCCCAGGACTTGCCGCCCTTTCTCAGGCCGACGGTAACGTCAAGGCCAGAGTCGCGCATGCACATGGATTGGGCCTTCCCCTGGCTACCGAATCCGATCACAGCCACCTTCTTTCCCTTCAGGACCTTGAGGTCCGCGTCAGCGTCATGGTAGATCTTTGCCATTTTATTTCACCTATCGCATTTTTCTATTTTTATTCAAGATATCCAGTCAGATATAAACAATGTTTGAGCCGTTTTCAGGCCGGGAAAACACCCGGAGATTCTATCTTCGTCGGGGTCTGAGGCTGGCATTCCTTCCCCCATCTGCACCGGCCCATGATGACGTCCTTCGACGGCTTTCCACCTGGCTGCATCGGCAGCACATCCTCCTCCGGGTCCACATGGATATCGATCAGGATCGGGACGTCCGATTTAAGACCGGTAACGAAAGCCTCTCGGATCTCGGACGGACGTTCAACCTTGATCCCGCCCGCCCCAAAGGCCTTGGCCAGCGCAACGAAGTCGGGGTTGATATGGAGGTCCGTTCCGGAATAACGCTTGTCGTTGAACAGCTTCTGCCACTGCTTGACCATGCCCAGCCATCCATTGTTCAAAAGGCAGATCATGACCGGCAGGTCCTCGTTCATCGCGGTGGCGAACTCATGGAAATTCATCTGGATGCTCCCGTCGCCGGCGATGTTGACCACCTGGTTCTCCCGGTGCGCATACTTGACCCCGAGGGATGCTGGGAAGCCGAATCCCATGGTCCCGAATCCTCCGCTGGTGATGAAGTGATGCGCATGCTTGATCTTCAGCAGATGAGCCGCCCACATCTGATTCTGACCGACCTCGGTGGTGACATAGGCGTGCTCATTGAGGGCCTTTCCCAGCTCGTACATGACCTTCTGCGGCTTTATCGGCATCTCGCTGATGTCATTGTTGCACTCACACTGTTCATGTAGTTGCTTCATGCGGATTGACCAGGCGTTATCTCCCCTGGCACGTCCCAGTCCTTTGATCATCTGTTGAAGCCCCTTCTTGGCATCGCCGACCAGTCTGACCTTGGTGTGACTGTTCTTGCCCGCCTCCATGGGGTCGATGTCCAGATGAATGATCTTGACCGATTCTGGCAGTTCAGACGGCAGACCGGACGAACGGTCCGAGAACCTGGTGCCTATGGCGACCATCACGTCGCACTCCAGGAACGCCCTACGTGCTATCTCCCGTCCGTGCATCCCGATCATGCCCATGCTCAGGGGGTGCATCTCCGGTATGATGCCCTTGCCCATCATCGTGGTGGAGACCGGCGCCATGAGCATCTCCGCCAGTTTCATGACCTCCTGGCTGGCATTGGCCCACATGGCCCCGCCGCCGACCAGTAGCATCGGCCGCTCCGCATCCTTCAGCAGCTTGACCGCTTCCAGTATGCCTGAGAGGTCCTCGAACGGGGCCGGGACAGGGAATTCCTCCTCCATCGCCGCCTCGGTGATCTGAGCCTTCATGACGTCTGAAGGCAGATCGATATGGACAGGTCCCATGCGGCCGTTCAGTGCGATGCCCCAGCCGCGCTTGATGGCCTCCGGGATCTGTTTCACGTCCAGTAGACGGAAGTTATGCTTGGTGATGGGCATCATCAGCGAGAAGACGTCCGCCTCCTGGAACGCGTTATTGCCGATCATGCCGGTGGGAACCTGACCGGTGAGCACTATCATCGGAGCGGAATCAGCGTACGCTGTAGCCACTCCTGTGACCAGGTTGGTGGCACCTGGTCCTGACGTTGCCAGGCAGACCCCTGGTTTCAGCGTGGCTCGGGCGTACCCATCGGCCATGTGCGCGGCGCACTGCTCGTGGCGTACCAAGACGTGGTGTATGCTAGAATCGATCAGGTCATCATAGATGGGCAACGCCTGCCCTCCAGGATAACCGAACATCACGTCCACGCCCTGCCTTTCGAGCAATGTCAAGACCGCTTTGGAGCCTTTCATAAACTAATCTCCCATAATCCAGCAATCATCGAGGACATCCTTGGAAAAAGGATGCCTCGGTTTAAATGACAGTCATCACTACGCTTACACGCAAAATCAAGACGCCAGTCTCGCACGTGATGCCTGACACAGTTTATCATGATAGAAGGAAACATATATAACATTTCTTGAAATGAAATCGAGGCTCCCCGAACCGTCACTAATGCCTTGTCCAGGTGGTTCTTCTTCATGACGGAAACACCTTGGGCGCCTCGATCTGTTTCGACGGCTGATACCCGCATTCCTTGGACCAGTTGCATCTGCTGCCCTTGATGACATCACGGCATCCCATCCCGCCTGGCTGCATCGGCAGGACATCCTCTTCCGGGTCCGTTAGTATGTCGATGATGATCGGCACTTCAGAGTCCAGCCCCCGGCGGAACGCCTCCTCGAGTTCGGAAGGCCGCTCCACCCGTATGCCGTCCGCACCGTACGCCTTGGCCAGTGCCACAAAGTCCGGGTTCAGGCCCATGTCCGTTCCGGAATATCGCCTGTCGTTAAGCAGCTTCTGCCACTGCTTGACCATGCCTAGCCATCCGTTGTTCATCAGGCAGATCATGACCGGGAGGTCCTCGTTCATGGCGGTCGCCAGTTCATGGAAGTTCATCTGCAGGCTCCCGTCGCCGGCGATGTTGACCACCTGGTTCTCCCGGAAGGCATACTTGATTCCTAGAGAAGCTGGCAGTCCGAAACCCATGGTCCCAAAGCCGCCGGAACTGATGAAGTGGTGGGGATGCTTGATCTTAAGGAAATGGGCCGCCCACATCTGGTTCTGTCCGACCTCGGTGGCGACATACGCCTTTTCGTCCAGGGCTCTTGCCAGTTCATACATGACCTTCTGCGGTCTGATCGGCGTCTCGCCCATGTTCAGGTCGCATTCGCATTGTTCCCGCAGATGCTCCATCCGAAGCGACCAGGCGCTCTCTCCCTTGGCCCGGCCCAATCCCTTGATGATCTGCTGCAGCCCTTTCTTGGCATCGCCGACCAGTCTGACCTTGGTACGGTGGTTCTTACCCGCTTCCATGGGGTCTATGTCCAAGTGGATGATCTTGACCGTTTCTGGGAGATCTGAGGAGAGCCCAGAGGAGCGATCGGAGAATCTTGCACCGATGGCAAACATGACATCACATTCGAGGAAAGCCCTCCTAGCAGTCTCCCGTCCATGCATGCCGATCATGCCCATGCATAATGGATGCATCTCCGGGATGATGCCCTTGCCCATCATCGTGGTGGCGACCGGCGCCATGAGCATCTCCGCCAGTTTCATGACCTCCTGGCTGGCATTGGCCCACATGGCCCCGCCGCCGACCAGCAGCATCGGCCGCTCTGCCGATCTGAGCAGTTTGACGGCTTCCAGGACTCCGAACAGGTCCTCAAACGGCTCGGGAACGGAGAAGGATTCGTCCAGCGCCGATTCGGTGACGTTCTCTCTCATGACATCCGATGGGATATCGATGTGGACCGGCCCCATCCTTCCGTTCATCGCGATGCTGAAACCGCGTTTGATCGCCTCGGGGATCTGACCCGCGTCCAAGACCCGGAAGTTGTGTTTGCTGATCGGCATCATCAGCGAGAAGACGTCCGCCTCCTGGAACGCGTTATTGCCGATCATGCCGGTGGGAACCTGACCGGTGATCACGATCATGGGCGACGAATCCGCATAGGCGGTAGCCACTCCTGTGACCAGATTGGTCGCTCCCGGTCCCGATGTGGCCATGCAGACGCCCGGTTTACCGGTTGCCCTGGCATAACCATCCGCCATATGGGCGGCTCCTTGCTCGTGGCGTACCAGGACGTGGTGCATGCTAGAGTCGATCAGGTCATCGTAGATAGGGATGGTCTGAGCGCCCGGATATCCGAACATCACGTCCACCCCTTGCTTTTCCAGCAACGTCAACACCGCTTTGGAGCCTTTCATGGACTAACCCTCTTGTTACAAATTCATTGAAGACACCCTTGAGAAAGGGGCCTCATTCACAATACGAGCAACACTGCATCTACACGCAAAAGCAGGACGGCGTTTTGGCATGTGGTGCTCGACACAGAAAGTGACAGGTCTTGGTAGATATATTAAGATTTCTTGATATTCGCCACGGATCTCCGATGGATATCTGCCCTTTCCAGTCGGACGAGTCTGTTATCTAAGTTAAGTAACGGATTAATACCTCCCTGGGATTATTGCGATCGTTGTCTCAGACAGGTTGTTCGGACGCGATCATGATGGTTGACCACGATCCATTGTGGTCGGTCTCCTTTGCTTTAGAGGCATCACTGATAAAAGAAGCTCTGGCCGATATACATCCAACCGTCGTGCACATCGGAAGCACGGCCATCCCGGGGATCTGCGCCAAACCGATCATAGACATCATGGCGGGAGTGGATGATATGAAGGATTGCAGGATAGTATCCAGCCTGGAAAAGATAGGCTATATTTTCCAACCGGATGCGGGCGAACCGGACAGGCTCTTCTTCAGGAAGGGAGCGACCAGAACCCATCATCTTCACGTTGTGAACATTCATTCTTGGACCTATTCGAGACATCTGATATTCCGTGACTATCTGCTCACGCACCCTTCCATATGCGTTCAATACGGTGAGCTTAAGAGGGCTAGCGCGGAGAAATACCGATTCGACCGTACTGCATACACAAATTCGAAAACTGAGTTTATCGATTCGGTGTTGAGGACGGCAACAGAGATAGCATTTATTAAAGTCAGTGGGCAATATGCTCAGGAGAACGTTTCTCACCCACTGTGTGAATCAGATGTCCTACGACGTTGAGTCCATCTTTGCCGCTGCATCAACGAGCACGATGCTCAACGACCCACACGTCTCCAGGATGTGGGAACTGATGAACGACACTTCATTGTTCTCCATGGCCCCAGAGAAACTGGAGAAAATGAGGTTAGAATGCGTTCGTTCATCGCTGGACTTCTTCCGACGAAGGAGCTCCCTGTACAGAAGGATGATGGACGATATCGGTATCGTTCCGCAAAAGGCGGGCATCCAAGACCTGGCAAGATTGGCGGTTCCTTCTGATGTCCTGAGAGGGGATGGACATCGTGATCTGCTCATCGAGGATCATGAGCCGGGAGGTCGCTTCCTCAGCTCCAGCGGGACGTCCAAGAGGGAGCCGGTCAAGGTATACCGCAGTCCGCTGGACCTGGCAATGATGGTCCTCGGAAACACGGCTGTACTCGGATATGTGACCGACAACCAGTTCAAGCATGGTCAGGGCATCGGCATGTTCATGGGACCGGAACAGCTCAGCGGAAAACTGACATTTGTCGTGATCGTGGAGTCTGCACTGGAAAGAAAGGGAATGGAGATCGTCTGGGGAATGGATATGGATGGAGAGGGTACCGGAACTGTGTGGAACAAAATGGTCCCAAACCGGAACAAGATGGCCCGATTCTTCAAGAGCGACCAATCCCCCAAGATGTTCTTTACGGCCCCGATAGGGCTCCATCTCCTAAGCCAAAGATTCAGTTCCCAAAAGAGTGCCGTAAGATTCCTCAGCAAGATCAAGATCGGTGCACCGCCCATTGATCTAGGGAAGGGAGGGTTCGTCACGACTGGTGGGGGAATGAAGGATTTCACCGATCTGCCTGAACTCAATGAGATCATCAGGGCGTCCAAGGGTTTTTTCGTGTCCAAGGACGCGCAGGGCAACGTCCGCGAGACCCCATTTGTGGATGGGCTGGGGATGACAGAGACCGCTACGATCATGATGGATCGCTTTGGCGTCATGGACAAGGTGCCGCATCCGCTTTCTCAGGTATTCCTGATGGATCCCCGCACCTTTGAGGTGATAGAGGAGGATGGGAAAGAAGGTCTGCTGGGCATCTTCAACCCATTCGTCACGTCATGGATGGAGTGTGTATATCCTGGCGATATCGTTACCGCCCACCGGTCGGACCGATATTATGGGAGGGAGTACGTGTTCGTCCGCAGGATGGGGGCCTCTAAGGCTGTCGGTTCCACGAGGGCTTGTGGAGGAGAGTTGGAGGAGCACATCGAGCGCAATGTGATGGTCTGAGGAATGGGCCCATCGGTCCCTGTTCTCTTTCCTCCGATATTTTTATCCGTTGATACATAAATCATACGCCGGAACGGTTCCTGACAAGTGCATCATAAGGGCAGAGACCGAGTGAGCGGTTTGGTCAATCGCTTGTAATCCTGGAACGTCCCATCGGGGTATCTAGATGGCGATAGAACCGTATTCAGGACAAGAGCTTGACACCAGCACGGAAAACGGCGGCGGGGTCTCGGTCAAAGTGATCAATAGGGGCGGCTTGGACCAATTCTTGGCACGTTCCCGTTCGATCCAGGAAAGGCTACTGTCCATACCGGTCCTGGACCGCATTCAGTTGGCGGGCCGTTTGGGGGATAAGCTGACAGAGCGCATCGACCAGGGAGACCTCCAGGAACTGATGGTCGACCTTTCCGATTCCACTGGCTACTCAGAAAGGCTGATCGAGGGCGAGCTAGCCTTCATTCCCTCGTTCCTTTCTTCGGAGAACATGGCGAGGTGTTTCAGCGCCTCGCTGGTCGGGGCACCCTCTAGCCTCGACGGGTTCACCGAGATCAACTGCAACGAGTCCATATGGCATCTGCCGGCCGGACCTTCTATGATCGTGAGCTCCGGCAACTCGATCATCCCGACCGTTGTCCCTACAATGATATCCCTTCTGTCGGGGAACGCCACCTTTCTAAAACCGTCCTTCTCTAACTGCGCGGGAGTTGTAGAAATATTCCGTACTCTGGATCGATTACCCGCTGGTATTGCCAGAGACGCCATGAGGGAGGCCTTGGCCATCAGCTACTATCCTCACGACAGCCCGGTGCTGAAATATGCCCTGGGCCAGGCAAAATTTGGTGTGATCAACTTCTGGGGAGGGGGAACTGCCAGGGCTTCAATAAAGAGACTGGTCACGGAGAATCCGAATCATCCGCGTTTCTTTGTGAACGGACCGATGACCGGCGCCATACTCATCGACACCGAATCCGCGTCCAACCATAACGCCGAAAGCCTGGCATTGAACATCGCTCTGTATGACCAGCAATTGTGTTCGTCACCGACCATAGTCGTTTTCACCGGCGAGGTCGACCGGGCGTTCGAGTTCGCCAAAGGAGTGGCGGCAAACATGGAAGGGATCGGCTCGACAATGCCGATGAAAGAGGACGTAGTTGATGATTATTCCCTTCACGGTGCCCGTAGGTACCTGCACATAACGGGTTCCAGGATACTTCATTCATCTTCACTGGCCAATCCTTGGACCATAGTTATCTCTGATCAAAGAAGCATTCTGGACGAAATGGTCCTGAGATTCCCGACCATGAATTTCCATGGAAGAAAGAGGTTCATCGAGATCATCGCCGTCGACTCGCTTGAAACAGGGATAGAGCTCTTGGATGTGCTTCCGAAATCAAAGGCGTTCGAAGGGATTGACAGGGTTCAGACGGTGGGCATCGCTCTCGCCGAAAGCAAGATGGAACAAGCCCTGCGTGAATTGGCGCTGAAAGGTGTGTTCCGAACTGTTCCATTGCGGGGAATGGCAATGCGATCCTCAATAGAGCCATACGATGGCACCGCCTTGCCTACACTCTTCACGTATACGTCCTACGTAAGGAAAAAAGACATCTTTCCTAGCGGTCAGATCAATGATGTCTTCCAAGCCTAAGCCCGAATTATTGAGTGAAATTCAGTCTCATCTTTCTATCTCTCCCAAACAGGTCCTGGTGAATACTAATCGGCATAATGTGGTTTCGGAGTAGCCAATATCTCATCCATATTTCGAAAAGTATATATTCACTCGAGAACCGATATATTGTGCACAGGGGGAATATAATGGCAGAGAATGTGGCATTTAGAATTCAGGTGATGGATACGATCGCAGCTTTGATGACCGCCGCGTTCGGACTAATAGCGGCATTGGCTTGGAACACGGCCATAGCGGATGCAGTGGCGCAGGCATTTGCCAAACCTGGTGACAAGTTGATGGGTGAATTTGTCTACGCAGTGATCGTCACGATACTGGCAGTTTTGGCTGTAGTATTGATTGGCAGGGCAATAGCAAAGCTCAAGTCAAAGGTCGCGCCTGAGAAAAAGTGAAAACGGTATACTGAAATCCTTTCCTTATTTTCATGGCATTTTCGATGATACCAATTGCCTGCTTGGTTTTCTTCAGGATCAATCCCTTCTCCATCATAGCCATTCTCTTCATCCTGCAGTTCAGAAATCCAACTATCTACCATATGCTTAGCACTGTTCTGCCGCCCCGTTCACCGCAAACCAAAAATCCCTCTTCTGCTTGAGCAGAGGTGGTGTGATTGTGATTTACCTTTCAATAGTGAGCCTAATCATTGGAGGAATCCTTATTTTTGTCGGAGCCGCCACCCGCAGGGGCTCGGAAATGCTGATCAAGTTCAAGAAGGATAAGATCGCGGATCTGGAGACGGCCCAGCGCTATGTCGGCAACAACATCATGGTCCTTGGTTTCATAGGCGTGATCGCGGGCGGGGCCACCCTGGCCCAGGGGGAGGACAACTTCTTGGTCTTCTTTGCATACCTAGTGTTCATCGCTTTGTTCATACCCTTGCTCAAGGTCGGCCTGAAGACCTTCGAGACGATTAAGTGAGTCTCACCGCAAGGGTGATAAAAGATGACTGGGATGCAGGGACATAGGTGGACCGAATGAAAGTAAAGGTCGGTGTCAACGGATACGGTACGATCGGCAAGAGGGTAGCCTCGGCAGTCTCCAAGCAGAATGACATGGAGATCGTGGGGGTCACCAAGACCAGGCCTAGCTTTGAGGCTGACATTGCCGTCAGGGAAGGCCATCCGCTATATGCCGCCGGCCCGGACGATGTTGCCAACTTTGAGAAGGAAGGCTACAAGGTCAACGGGACCTTGGATGACCTCATCGGGAAGGTGGACATCATCGTCGACACCACACCGGGCGGGATCGGTGAGGCCTACAAGAAGAAATATGAGGCGGCAGGGATCAAGGCGATCTTCCAAGGGGGAGAGGAGCACGGATTGGCTGGCATCTCCTTCAATGCGTTGGCTAACTACCACGAGGCCTGGGGGGCCAGGTTCGCCCGGGTCGTTTCCTGTAACACCACTGGTCTGGTCCGAACCCTGTTCCCGCTGGATAGGGCGTTCGGCATTGACCGGGTGACCGCCTCCCTCATACGCAGGGGTGCCGACCCGGGGGATAAGAAAGGGTCCATGCTAAATTCCATCGAGCCATCGCTCAAACTGCCGACGCATCATGGGCCAGATGTTCAAACGATAATGCCCTGGATCAAGATCACGACCATGGCGGTGGTCACTCCTACCACACTGATGCATGTCCACTGCATCGCCGCCGAGCTCAAGAAGAAGGTCAAGGAATCCGAGGTTCTGGAGGTCTGGAACTCGGCTCCCCGGGTCAAGTTGGTCTCGGGAAGGGAAGGTATCAAGTCCACCGGTCAGGTGATGGAGTTGGCCAGGGATCTAGGTCGCACCCGCGGTGATTTCAACGAGATCGTTGTCTGGAAGGATGGCATAAAGGTGGTGGACAACACACTTTACTACTATCAGGCGGTCCATCAGGAAAGCGATGTCGTTCCGGAGAACGTGGATTGCATCCGGGCAATGATGAAGGTCGAGAACGACCCGATGCGTTCTATCCACATGACCGATAAGGCCATTGGCATTGGCAAGTAAGGGATCTTATTTCAACCTGGCCGGCGGAACTTGCCGGCCGGTACGGTTATTTCGAAACGAGCGCCTCTGCCTGGTATGCCATTCTCAACAATGGTCAGTCCGGTTATCCCGAGCACTTCGACGGTCATGTACAGTCCGTACCCGGTGTTCTTACCGTAGCCGCGCTTGAAGATGACCTCCTTCTCTTCTGTGATAACTCCTTTACCATCATCCTGGAAGATCAGTTTCATGTTCCCGGAGACTGACTGATCGCTGACCGTGACCGTCCTAACCTTCTCCCCATGCCTCAACGAGTTTTCCAGCAAATTGTAGAACACCCGCTCGATCATTGGGTCGGCGTAGACCTCGACGCCTTCCACCTCGATACTGATGCTCACGTCGCTCCTTGAGAGCGAACCCAGCATCCCCCGGATGGTGTGCTCGACATTGATCCAGACTGGCCGTTTCGAGCCGATCTCCTGATAGAGCTTGGTGAACTCCATCTGCTTCTTGATCACCTCGCTCGCTGCCCTGGCCTTCTGTATATATCTGAGAAGTATCTCATCGTGGGTCTTGGACTGGGCAAGTTCCAGATATCCGAACAGGCCGGTCAAGGAGTTCAATACGTCATGCCTTGTGGCCGAGCCCAGGATGTTGAGCTTCTTGTTCGCCAGCTCTAAGGCGAATTCCGCCTCCTGGTGGTCGGTGATGTCCAAGGCATGAACGACCAATCGCCTTTGACCCTGAGAATCGATGACCAAGATGCCATGACATTCTATCCATCTCCAGCTCCCATCCGAATGGATGACCCTGAGGACCGTTGACTTGGCAGTCCCGCCTTCCAGTACCCTTGTCGATGCCTCGACGAGAATTGGAACGTCGTCGATATGGATGAAATCCAGGATCTTCTTACCCACCAACGAACCGGGGTCCATACTGAGTATCTTTTTCACCGTGGTGTTGGCGAACAGGATGTTCATTTTCGGATCGATGATGGTGATGATGTTCGGAGAATCATCTACCAGTGCCGGGAAATAATTATCATCTCTGCAGAAGTCGTTCTTGGTGCCCAAGTTGCGTTCCCCTATCAATAAATTGATGGCTTCCCGTTTTAAATACAATTCGAATCAATTTCCGTCATTGATATGACACAGTGTCCAGGCATACCAATTGGACGATCTCATGTTCATCGGGGAGGGCCGATCGGCGCTCAGAATCAGCCCATCGATGAGGCGGTCATGATCGGAGAGCCTTACCATCGATCAGCCTCTATCGTTCCGCCTCCTTCTCGTTCATGCATCGAGGTCGATATATCTATTGGTGACAATAACATCCGAGGCACCTCGAAAGAATAATCTAGGACAAGGTGATTGCTCTTCAAGAATCGGCGTGGGAGTTGGCCACATGTGTGTCCGCATCTCCTGTTCGGGGTATTTCCGATGAAAGAATTCAACACTCTCGACGATTTCAATTTCAAGGACAAGACTGTCATACTCAGGGTGGACATCAATTGTCCGTTGAACAAGCAGGACCTGTCCCTGGAGGACGACAACCGTATCGTTCAAGTGTTGCCCACGATCAGGGAGCTCTTGGAGAACGGTGCTAAAGTCGTGATCATCGCCCATCAGGGCCGTATGGGGGATTGGGACTATTGCCCATTGGACCAGCATGCCAGGGCTCTGAGCGAGCACCTTGGTTTCGAAGTACCCTATGTGGACGATCTGTATGGTGAAGAGGCCAAGAAGGCGATCCGATCGATGCGATCGGGCAGTGCCATCGTTCTTAAGAACGTTCGGTCCATGGAATGTGAGCAGGAAAAGATGACCATGGAAGAACATTCCAGGTCCGACCTGGTGCAGAACCTGGCGCCGCTGGCCGATTATTATGTTTCCGACGCCTTTGGGGCGGCACATCGGGCCCACTGCTCCCTTATCGGCTTCCAGGCCATCCTGCCCTCCGCGGCCGGAAGGTTGCTGGAGAAGGAACTCACTGCGCTGGGTGAGGTCTTTGACCAGCCGAAGAGGCCGTGCGTGTTCGTCCTGGGCGGTTCGAAGTTCACCGATTCGATCAAGGTCATCGACCGGGTCCTTAACATGAAGATCGCTGACTGGGTTATATTGGTGGGCCTCTCGGCCAATGCTCTCCTGAAGGCAAGAGGTGTCGACCTCGGGCCGGCAAGCGAGGAGATACTGATGAAGGAGTTCACCCCCGAGAACCTGGACGCGGCGAGGAAACTCTTGCACGAGAAAGGGAGCAAGATCCTGCTCCCTCACGATGTCGCTGTGGATGCCAAGGGAAAGAGGCTCGAGGTAAAGGTCGGGGATCTGCCTTCCGAATACCCGATAATGGATATCGGTTCCCATTCGACGGCTAAGTTCTCCAAGGTCGTCCAAGGCGCTGGCACCGTGTTCATGTCCGGTCCGGCCGGTGTCTTTGAGCGCGAGGAGTTCTCCATCGCGACCAAGGAACTGATGAACGCAGCCGTTTCTGGGCATGCCTTCACCGTGATCGGAGGCGGGCACACCGTGAGCGCCGCGGAGAAGTTCGGGCTATTTGACCGATTCTCCTATGTGAGCACCGGGGGAGGGGCGCTGGAGACATATCTTCTCGGCAAACCGATGCCAGTGGTTGAGGCGCTCAAAGTTGCGTACGAGCGCGAACTGGCAAAATGCAAGGCCAAGTAAGGCGGTCAAACCCCTGATCTGTGTTCCGGGTCATTTCGGCTCGAGCCATCTCGTTCCAAACATCAATATTTCAAGAAAAATTGCAGGCTGGTCCACATCGTGATGGACCAGCTGGTTTTGGTGGGGGGAATCCCCATGCGATCTCAGAGGACCTTCCGCATCCTTTCCAACGCCTCTTCGATACGCTCCGCCGGCTGGGTCGTTGCCATGCGAATGTATCCTTCGCCACCTTCCCCGAAGCCGACCCCCGGAGTGACGACCACCCCGACGCTGAGCATTTTCTCGGCGAACTTCATGGAGCTGCCATCTATCTTAAGCCAGAGGTAGAATGTCCCCAGGGGCGGATCGACCTTGAAACCGAGCTTCCGCAGGCCGCCGACCAGTACGTCCCGGCGGTGCTGGTAGATCTCTATGTTCTTCTTGACGCACTCCGGTTTCTCCTTGGTCGCATACATGTTCAGGGCCATGACCATGGCCTTTTGGATGAACTTGGGCGCTCCGGAGTCGATCTGGGACTTGGTCTTCTTCAGTCCGGCGATCAGGTTCGCGTCGCCGACCGCATAGCCGATACGGTAACCGGTCATGTTGAACGTCTTGGACAGCGAACCGAACTCGATGGCCTCGTTGCTCTTGCAGCATTCCAGTACACTGGGGGCCTCATAGCCATCGAAGGTCATTTCCGAATATGCGTTATCGTAGCAGAAGATGGTGTCCGTCTCCAATGCCCACATGGCCGCCTTCCGGAGGAAATCCCTCCCGCAGGTAGCTCCGGTCGGGTTATTCGGATAGTTCAGGTACAGCATCCTTGCATCGGACGGCAGATGGTCCAGGTTGGGGAGGAATTTGTTCTCCGCCCGGAGCGGGAACCTCACCGGAACCGCGTCACATAGGGTCGCCGCTCCCGCCGAATAGACTGGATATGCCACATCTGGGCATAGCACCTTCTCGCCTGGATTGACAAAGGCCCGGCATATGTTCGCCAGTCCCTCCTTGGAACCGATGAGTATGGCCACCTGTCCCTGCGGGTCCACATTGACCCCGAAGCGCCTCTCGTACCAATCCGCCACCGCCTGGCGCGCGTCAGCCTCGCCGCTGCTGGACGGATAGCGATGGTTCTCCGGGTCGTCCAGCTGCTTCTTGATCTCCTCGATGATCGGGGCCGGGGTCGGCAGGTCGGGGTCCCCGATGCCGAAATCGATGATGTCCAGTCCCTCGTTCTTCTTGACCCTTACCTTTTCCTCGATCTCCGCGAAAAGATATGGTGGTAACTTCTTCAATCTGGTAGCTTGTTCGAACGCCATTTCCCACACCTACTCCGTTTCGCCCTGGAACACTCTGGCCGCCGGGCCTCTCATGGTCACGGAACCAAGATCCTTTGATACCGCGATCCACAGGCTGCCTCCGGGCAATCTGACCTCGATCTCACTCTCGTACGGGACTAGTCCCTGGAGGGCGGCGGCGACCGCCGTCGCGCACGCGCCGGTCCCGCAGGCCATGGTCCAGCCAGCGCCTCTTTCGAGCACTTTGACCGTCAATATTCCATTCGATGATTTAACGAATTCTACGTTCGTTCTCTTGGGGAACGAGTCATCTGACTGGATTAGGGGGGCGAGCCTCTCCTGCTCTTCGTCAGTGAACTCCTGGAACGTGATGAAATGGGGGTTTCCCATGGAGACCGCGGTCCCCCGGATCTTCCTGCCGCCGATCTCCAGCACAGAATCGATGAACTTGCCAGGACACCTCATCGGGACCTTGGAGCACTCCAGCTCGGCGGCTCCCATGCCCACCTTGACATCGGTGACATGGTCCCCGGTCACCGTACATTCGATGGTCTTGATCCCGGCCAGTGTATCAATGGTCATGTGCTTCTTCTTGACCATGCCGAAGTCGTAAAGGTGCTTTGCCATACATCGGATGCCATTTCCGCACATCTCCGCCACGGAACCGTCTGAGTTCAGGATGCTCATTGTGGCATCGGCCCGGGCTGAGCGTTCCACGTATAGTATGCCGTCCGCCCCTATACCGAAGCGGCGGTCGCACACCGACCTCACCCATGCCGGGTCCTTGTTGGCGCTGCCGTCGAAATTGTCCAAGATAACGAAATCGTTGCCGATCCCGTGATACTTCCAGAACTTCACACCATCAGCCTTCCCGGTACTTTCTGGTGGGCGGTAAGGTCGTCCAGCGTTTGAGCCTCCCGGATCCGGTTCATCTGGCCATCCTTGACCAGTACCTCCGCCGGAAGCGGTCTAGAGTTATAGTTCGAGGCCATCGTGAATCCGTACGCCCCCGCGTCGTATACCGCGATGAGGTCCCCGAGCTCGATCTGGGGCAGCATCCTGTCCCGGGCGATGAAGTCCCCGGTTTCGCAGATCGGTCCGACGATGTCGTAGTTGAACGTCGCCCTGGCCCCGAACTTGTTGGCCACTGCCACATGGTGGAAGGAGCCGTAGAAGGCGGGCCGTATCAGCGTGTTGAACCCGGCGTCCACTCCGGCAAAGGTCTTCTCCGGATGCTCCTTGATGTCCCCCACCGTGGTCAGCAGGACCGTGGTGTCGGCCACCAGGTAGCGCCCCGGTTCGATGGCCAGTTTCCTCACATAGCAGTTCTTCCTGATGTAGCCGGTCACTTCGGAGGACAGAGCGTCAACGTCCATGTGGTTGTCCTCCAGATGGTAGGGAATGCCGATCCCCCCTCCGATATCGATCGTCTCCAGGGTCAGCCCCAGATTCTCCCGGATGCTGTTGGCGATGTCGACCAGTACCTGGGTGACCTGGAGGAAGGGCCCGGTCTCCTGCACGCCCGCCCCGATGTGGGCGTGGATGCCGAACGGCTCGAATCCCAGGGAAAGCGCTTCCTGATATGTGTCGAGGATCTGTTCCTTAGGAACGCCGAACTTCGTGGTCTTGGCCCCGGTCACCACATGCTGGTGATGCCCTGCTCCCACCCCGGGATTGACCCGGAACGATATGGGATGTTTATTGTCCATTACCGCCAGCCGTCTCAGCTGGTTTATCGAGTCCACATTGATGGGGATGCCCAGGTCGACCACTTGCTGCATCTCCTTGTCCGAGACCATTACCCCGGTGTAGAGGATCCGGTCCGGGGCGAACCCGGCCTGCAGGCACAATCTGGCCTCATACACGGACACGGCGTCGATGCAAGACCCTTCCTGCTGCAGGATGCGCAGCAGGGATAGGTTGGTGTTCGCCTTGCATGCATAGTGGATCCGCGTGGGCATGTTCTTCTGGAATGCCTTGTCGATGCGCTGGAAATTGCCTCTAAGAGCATCCTCGTCGGTAACATAGACCGGAGTACCGTATTTTGCGGCGATATCGGTCGCCTTCACTCCGCCAATGATCATCTGACCCTTGTCACTCTTGAAATCTCTCATCCAAATCACCCTATGTACATCTCGTGAAGTTTTCTTATCACATCTATGGCCCTGGAGCTGGGAACGACGAAGTTGAGCGCCACGTCCGACGCCCCCTCCGAGATCATCTCCACGTTCGCTCCCACTGCCGCCACCGCGGCGAACACCTTCGCAGCGGAACCGACGTTCTCCAGCAGTCTGTCGCCTACGGCGCATATGAGCGCCATGTCCTCCTTGACGGTCACCGACTCAATGTCCTCTTTGAGGGAACCGACCCGCTCCATGACCTCGGCGATCGAGGAGGAGGGCAATGCTACCGCCAATGTGGATAGTGATGTTGATACCGCATAGGTGGATACGCCGTTGGCATTGACCGTTTCCAGTAACCTGGTCAACAGGCTCGGCTGGTAGGCGATCTCCGATGAATAGAACTTGACCACTACCAGATCGGTCTTCATCGCTACGCTCCTTAATAGCGTCGTCCCGGCGGTCTTCATGCTGAATATCTTGGTGCCATAGGCGTCCGGCTTGAAGGTGTTCTTGACCCAAACGGGAATGTTCTTGCGCTTTGCTGGCTCGATGGTGCGGGGATGTAAGACCTTGGCACCGAAGTACGCCAGTTCGGCCGCTTCACCATAATCCATATCATGTATGGTCTTGGCCTCGGGAACGATGCGCGGATCCGCGCTCATGAAACCGGTCACGTCCGTCCATATCTCCAGGACATCGGCATCGAGGCCGTTCGCCACGACCGATCCGGAATAGTCCGAGCCGCCACGGCCGAACGTGAGCGGCCGGCCCAACCGTTCGCAGCCGTAGAAGCCGGTGATGATCGGGACCCACCCCTCGTTGATCATCGGCGCGATCGTCGCCATCAGGTTCTTGGAGGTCGCCATCAGGTCAGCCGTGCCGTTTCCCGGCATGCCAGTTGCCACGATGCCCGCCTCCTCAGACAGGATCGGGACAGCCTCCACGTCCTTGGAGCGGAGGATGTACGTAAGTGTCAAGGAGGACAGCCTTTCTCCCCACGACTGGACCGCATCCTGGATCATGATCCGGTCCTCGTTCTTGTGGTAGAACTCCAAGAGGTCGTGCAGTTTCTCCAGCCGATCGTCCAGCCTGAGCTGGAATGCAGCCATGTTGTTCTCGTCCATCCTGCCGGTGGCGGCCTGCATGTGCTTTTCTCTCAGCTTTTCCACCATGCCGCGCGGCTCCGATTCCATGTCCTTCATGGCAGCGATAAGGGAATTGGTGACCCCTGACATGGCTGAAACGACCACTGCCTTCTTCGCTGGTTCTCTCTTGATTATGTCGGAGGTACGCTCCATGGCCTCCCCGGAACCAACGCTGGTGCCTCCGAACTTCATGACCTTGATCATAATCCTAGCACCTCCGCCATGGTGTGGATCCTTCCGTCCTTCTTGGATACGACCCATCCGATGGCGGTGATGCATCCCTCAGCGAACGCTTCCCGGGAATGGGCCCGGTGGGTAAGCTCGATCCTTTCCCGGTTGCCCGCAAAGATCACGGTATGCTCTCCCACGACATCACCGGCACGTACCGCGTGTATGCCGATCTCCCGGCCTCTGGCCCCGACGACGCCTTGTCTACCATAGACGAACTTGTCGACGTCGGTGGCCTTGGAGATGATCTCCGCTGCCTTCATGGCCGTTCCAGATGGAGCATCCTTCTTCTTGTCATGGTGCACCTCGATGATCTCCACCTCATAGCCCTCCAGTGATCTGGCCAGAACATCACAGGCCTTCCAGAACACATTGACACCGACAGAGAAGTTGGGTGATACCACTGCCGAAGTGCCTGACCGGCTCACCCTCTCCGAGAGATCGTTCAATGTTCCCTCACCGATACCGGTGGTGCCGACCACGCAGTTCACTCCCATGGCCGACGCAATGGCCAGGTTCCCCGGGGCCACCGCTGGATTTGTGACGTCGACAAACACATCGGTCTCCCGGAGGGCGGCCTCGAGGCCTTCTGGCCCGACAGCCTTGACCCCGGGGGCGATCTCTTTGCCAACGTGGCCGCCGCTGGCGGACACTATCGCCCCGACCAGGCGCATGTCCGAACGGGCCTGGACCAAAGAGCATACCATGGACCCGAGTTTACCGGTGGCTCCGGCCACGCACACACGAATCGTGTCCATCACCTCATAGCAGTCCAAGGTCGGTCAGCGTCTTGCGCAGGACCTCCTGGTTATTTTGGTCCATCTCGCACAGCGGCAAGCGGAATATGCCTGACGGCCTCTTCATCATGCGTACCGCGGTCTTGACCGGGATCGGATTGCTGTCGATGAACAGGTTGGTGAACAGGGGCAGCAGCTTGAAATGGATGTCCCTGGCCTTGGAGTATTCTCCGGCCATTACATGGTGGGTCATATCGGATACGAGCTTCGGTGCCACGTTGGACGCTACCGATATCACTCCCTTCGCCCCCATGGCCATCATCGGGAACGTAAGGGAATCATCTCCGGATATCACGTCGAAAGATTTCGGGACCTCCGCCAATATCTGCATGATCTGGTTCAGGTTACCAGAGGCCTCCTTGATGCCCACGATGCCCGGTATGTCCGCCAGCTTCTTCACTGTCGTTGGGGCTATGTTCGAACCGGTACGGCCTGGAACATTGTATACGATGATCGGGATGTCCACCGCCTTCGCCACGGCCTCATAGTGCATGAATATGCCTCTCTGGGTGGGCTTGTTGTAGTAAGGCGATATCGACAGCACGGCATCGACACCGAGGTCTTTGGCCGCCTTCGTGAGATGTATCGCTTCATGGGTGGCGTTGCTCCCCGCTCCCGCGATGACCTTGGCCCTCTTCACCTGGTCGACCACTATCTCGATCACCTTGACATGCTCCTTGTGCGTCAGGGTGGCCGATTCGCCGGTCGTTCCGCAGGGAACGATGGCGTCCACGCCTCCTTCTTCCTGCAGTCTCACCAGTTCGCGCAGGCCTTCCTCGTCGACCTCTCCATTGTCCTTGAACGGTGTGATGATCGCCGTTGCAGTTCCTTTCAACATTTTCACTCGCCTCCAAAGTGTTCTTTCAGGATCAGTCTGGTCCTTGTTGATTGTACGTTGTCGAAGCGGCGTATCCTTTCGATGATCTCGTTAAGCTGGGGCGACGAGGTCACATCGATTATCGCTACGATGTCCTCCTCTCCCGTGACCTCGAATACCTCGGACACTCCTTCGAACTTCGCAATGTTTCCTGCGACTTCCGACGTGTTAACGTTCACATCGATCTTCACCTCGATCAGGGCCTTGACATTCTTGCTGCTCGTTTTGATGGTGAAGCTCTGGATAACCCCTTCTTCGAAGAGCTTTTTCACCCGGCTGCGTATCGTTCCCTCTGATACGTTGAGCTCCGTGGCTATCTCCACGAAGGGCCTCCTGGAATCCTTTTTCAATATCTCTATGATCTTGTCGTCGAGATGATCGATCAAACGCATCCCTTCTTCGATTTGTCGCAACAATCTTAATTGATTTCGTATTGCATCTCACATAAAAGTTAGGATACTATTTTAATTCTTCCGAAAGTCATGGATTCCCGCGTATTGGTCGATACTATTTCAACTTGAGCTGTTCCACGAATTGCAGCCATCTCCTTTCGTCCCTGACCTTCGCCATCAGAGCGGTCTTCTGATACACCGCTAGGTCTCCATGAGAATTCCTGAGCTCGTCCACTCCCCTCAGAAGGCCGCAAATCTCGTCCAGCAGTCGATATGCATTTGCTTTGGTCACTTCATGGTCGCTCAACTGTTTCTCCAGATCTCGCGCCTTCTTCTCAAGTAGGTCCGCCAGGTCCTTGGCGCCTTGGATATCCTCGGGCGTTGGTTTCTCCTTGGATATGAATTGAAAGATCACATCCCTCAGGTCGATCTGTCTACCCTCGACGATCTCATGTTGGGGGACCAGTTTGCCCACCCAGAAGAGCAGTGAATGGATCCGGGAGATGATGGCCCTCCTTTCGCTTTCAGTAAGATGTTCTGAACCGTTCCCATCTCCATCGCCTTTGGCCATATCAATGACGTATTGCATCTTTCCGGGTTAATAACCATTCGGACAGTCTCTAAGGTGAGAGTGCAGACACCAGACGGACCAGCATCGTGTTGACCTGAAGATCGAGGCCGGTCAGGGCTCCTTCTCGGACGATCTCCCCGTTGATGTGATCGATCTCTGTCCTCTTGCCTCTTTCCACATCCTGGAGCATGCTGGAACGGTTCCCGGCCGTTGCCCGCACTACCTTTTCCACATCCGAGAACGTCATATCCTCGGGCCCAAGCTGGCCAGCGGTCACTCCGGTGTTGAAAGACTCCTTAAAACAGATCCTTGCCAGGTGATTGATCTCCGTGTCGTCCACGAGGATGGCGTTCCGCTTCCTGGTGAGGGCGGTGATGGGATTGATGCAGGAGCTGATGACTCCTTTTTTCCAGACGTCCGGTCGGATGTCGGCGGATCGGCGGTACGGAATTCCGGTGCAGCGTAACGACTCCATCGCCTCTGAGACCGGGTCATCGGGATCTTCTGGATTCCCTATGGCGATCTCCCCCAGGCCGGTCAGCCTGACATGTCCCGGTCCTATATAATCGGCACCCAGGCTGGCTATTCCTACCGATGCTCCAGGCCGCAGTTCCTTCACATCCCTCAATATGGTCAGTCCGTTCTGGATGATGAGAAGGGATGTGTCTGGACCCATAAGGCCGGCGATCGCACGCAAAGCGATTCTGGTATCGTAGGCCTTCACCGTGACAATGATCAGGTCCTGGACCGGCAGTCCGTCGACTCGCACCTCTGCCTTAGGGAACGCCTTCTTCTCCACCAATCCATCCAACCATAGGCCGTCCGCATTGATCTCCCGGGCATGGTCATCGCGGCAGACCATGGTCACAGTGTGGCTTTCAGCCATCATCCCTCCGAGCACGCTTCCGAGCGCCCCCGCCCCGAATATGGTGATCTGCATCATCCCTCCATCGCCATTGAGGTCCTGCGCTGTTCCTTCGATAGCCGGTCCGCGATACCCAACGGATCCCTGGCCCGGTCCTTTGTAGCCTTGCGGACCAAATCCACCGCGGTCTCGAGGGAGACCCGATGACCCACCGAGATGTAAAGGGGATGTCGGTGCGGCAAGGTCAGCCTGATTCCCAGGACCTCTCCCTCGAGCAGTATGGGCGACTCTTCTGAACCGTTCTCCTCGACCTTCCCCACGAGGAGGCTCTTGGCCACTCCAACCGTGGGAACGTCCATACAGACACCGAGATGACAAGCGATCCCAAACCTCCGCGGATGCAGCATTCCCTGTCCGTCGATGAAATGGATCATTCCTTGCATGGTCCTGTCGATCAAACGCGAAAGGATGGGCAGCTCCCGGTAGGTAAGGTAGGTCGGTACGTACGGGAACAGGACCTTTGCCTTTTCCAGGCCGCTGCCCACTATCTCCCCGGTCGAAGCGTCTTGGATGACCTTGACCGCATACCCATCGTTGCCTCGATAAGCAACATCCAATCCTGCGAAGGCGTTAGGCTCGGCGAAGTCATCCTCCCTCACCACCTTCGGGCTCAGTTCCTCCTGCCTCAGCCGCATCTTGGTCAGCAGAGGTTCGATGTCAAAATCCAGAAAAAGGCGATCTTTGAGATCGACCACTTGACCCTCATTGATATCGATCCCTTCTTCACGCAGCAAGGACTCCTTCCTTTCCCTTCCGCATCCTTTGCCTGCATACCAGCCCACCTTCCCATCGTTGTAGACGATCCGGTGGCAGGGCACTACGATGGGGGTCGGGTTCCCGGAGAGGATCATGCCGACCGCCCTTGCCGCTCTGATGTCCCCCAGCGCCCGGGCAATTGCTCCATAGGTCGAGACCATCCCTCTGGGGATCTGGGTGGTGGCCTGATAGACCAGTTGGGCCATATCATGGTCCTCAAGATCGAATGCGACAGAAACGCTCGGCCCAGAAGTGATCTCCGCCATGATAATGCAATGGACGGTCCCGGTATTAGGGATTTGGATGGGCTTCCGGAGAGCACATTGTAAGATGAATCTAATATATCGCATGAATTCGGACGTGATGACCATTCCCACACCATGAACGGTCGGAGCGGCTCTCCCGCAGCAACTTTTGCGGGAACTCGAAAAGGGATCACTCTGCCTTGTTTCCGTACGAGTCCCAGAAAACAAGATCGTCCATCGCCTTGCGGGATCGAGCCTCGGGAGATTCATTGGGATATCCTAGGGCCAGACAAACCGTTATCACCTTGTCCTTAGGCACTTCCAGATAGGCTGCCAGCTTTTCCGGGTCGAATGCCCCCACCCAGCAGGTCCCTAGTCCATGCTCCAATGCGGCCAATGTAATATGGTCCATTGCGATGGATAGGTCCACCCTGTTCCATTTCTGCTGTGGATCATCGACACCGGCTATGAAGACTGAGGCTTCCCCAACGAACTGCTGGTTCTTGCACAATGGGACCAATCCCTTCTTTTTCTCCGGGTCGGTGACCACAATGAGCTGGAACGGCTGCCGGTTCGCTCCGGAAGGGGCCAGCCGTGCCGCTTCAAGGACCCGGAGCAGAACGTCCTGGGGTATCTCTTTCGCTTGGTACTTTCTGATGCTCCTTCTGTTCTCGATCGTCTCCATAGCGCCCATGATAACACTCTCGGTATACTCGCAATCGTAGCTTCCAACTTAAGCCATTTCCGGCTGGAACCGGGAATGGAGTGAGGTTCCAGAACCCCAAGATCACTCTTTCTTGGCCGCCTCGTTCGCCTCGTGGAGCCAGACCACGGACTGCGGGAACGGGATCTCTATCCCGGCCTTGTTGAACTCCCTCAGGATCGCCTCGCGATAGTCCGAGCCGACCTTGAACTGGTTCTTGACATCGTCCACCCAGAGGAATATCTTGAACAACAGGTCTGAAGCCTCGAAATCGCTGAAGCGGACCACGGTCTTGTGGCCTTCGGTGTTAAGGACGTTCGGGTGCTTCGCTGCTTCCTCGAGCAGGATCCTCTTTACCTGCTCCACGTCCGATCCATAGCCCACACCGACCTTTACCGTGACGATCAGTTTGCGGTCCGGCTCTACCATGTTGACGATCTTGTTGTTGGCTATCTGGTCATTGGGTATGATGACCTCTTCATGGGTGAAGGTGTTGTAGAGAACGGTCGATCTCATCCCTATCCGGGTGACCTCGCAGATGTCACCGCCCTCGATCTCCAGCAGATCCCCGATCTTGAACGGACGGTCGACCAGCATCTGCAGCCCAGCGAAGAAGTTGGCCAAAGTGGACTGGGCCGCGAAACCGATGACTATACCGAGGAATCCTACCCCTGCCAGCAGGACCGTCACATCATAGCCGAACATGTTGAAGATGGCGATGAGCGCGAGGACCGGTATCAGGACCTGCCCTAGCTTCTCCATCACCGGGACTATGACGTCGTCTATCTCGGTGTCTGTCTTCTTGGAGAATTCCTTGGCATAGTATAGAACGACCTCGTCAAATATCTTATAGGCCACGTACGCGACCAGGAGGATGATTATGAGGCCATAGGCCGTCTCTATCATCTTCACGTAGTTTCTCGGGAGGTTGAGGATCTCCAGTGAGTTGATGACTATTCCGTAAGTAACGATAAAGACGAATACCGGGTATCTCAGGATCCTAAGCAATATATCGTCCAGATCGGTCTCGGTCTTGCGGGTGGCGAAGTGTATGAGCGGGTCCACCACGAACATGACCACCAGGGCGATGGCTATCCATCCCAGCAATGTTACCACAAAGGCCCCGTAGTTGGATTCGAATGGGGAAGGCAGATTGTTCTGCCACACACCGAATATCTTGTTCTGGCCGGCCTTGGCTCCATAGGTGGAATCGATGTGCAGCGACACCTGCTTCGTGATGGTGATGTTCTGGCTCGGATCGTTCATCTGCGTGAACGCGAACACTACATGAAAGGTCATATCGGTGGTGACCAGGTCCGGGTTGGGGATAAGGGTCAATTTCACAGTCGGCGCTTCCCCCGGGTTGATGGCAGTGAAGTTCTGCTCGAACGTCGGAGTGATATCATCGGTGTTAAGGCCGGTTACGTTAACCTTGAGCAAGAAGGGGGAACTGTCGTTATTGTAGACGAGCCACTCGAAAGTGGCATGGTCTGCTGCGTCGATGCTGCGGTTGTAGTTCTTCTCGTCGACATTGAAAACGCTTACTCCGCTGGCCTGCACGGTCGGCGCGACCGACGCAAGCACCAGCAGCATGATGAAAGGCACGGCCATAAGCCAGACCATTCTTTTGCTGTTTCCCTCAGATTTCCTCATGATCCCGGCATCCCTTACCAAATGGAACATAGAGGCATCGTTTGACAATATTAAAAACTTCAGACTGACTCCAGTTGCTTGAATTATACCAGGCGATATCAGGACAACAAAGGTATATAATCGAAAATTCTTTGAGCAGGACGCATGGATTGGCTTCCCCTTGTCAGGCTCGGCGTGGCCTTGGCCATCGCCTGCATCGCCTCGATCTCCGATTGGAGAAAGAGGGAGGTCTCGGACCTTCATTGGGTCGCGATGGGATTGGCCGGTCTGGCATTGTTGGCGGTACAGATCATCCAGGACAATGTGGACCTTACCTACCTGCTTTTCCTGTTACCCATGGCGTGGTTCTTCTTCGATATGCTCATAGAACGACGGGGCATGTTCGAGGACGGCATCAATCCGCTGCCGATAGCCCTCTATCTGGGAAGCTTTGCCATAATCGCCTATCTGCTCTCGGTCTTCTGGAGCGATGGCTACATGTGGCAATTGTTGGTCATCCCCATAATGTTCGTGCTCTTCTTCTTCCTGTACCAGTTCAATGTCATCAAGGGAGGGGCGGACGCGAAGGCCTTGATCGCCATCGCGATGCTGGTCCCCCGTTATCCGATCATTGGTCCCTTCCCCCTGATCCACGTCACCATGGACGCCACCCAATACATCATGCCGTTCGCCATACTGGTGCTTTTCAATGCCGCGGTCCTGACCCTGACGGTCCCGGTGGTCATGTTCTTCCTCAACCTGTACAGACGTGACCTGCGGTTCCCGACCATGTTCTTCGGTTACATGATGGACCTTCCCCAGGCCAGGGAGAAATTCGTCTGGCCCATGGAGTACATCAAGGACGGGGAGCTTAAGATATCCTTTTTCGTCAGGCCCGACGAAGCGGTAGAGGATCAGATCAACCAGCTGGAGGCGGCAGGAATGACCCGGATATGGGTGACCCCCAAGATCCCGTTCCTGATCCCCATCACGGTGTCGCTGTTGTTCTCCACCATCGTCGGAAACATCATCTTCTTTCTGGTAGCAAGATGAACACGCACTCCAGTGCCATAGGGCATTCGGCGCATAACGGGACCGAACGGCACACCTCCTTGGAATGCTGGACCATCAGGGCATAGAGGTCACGGTACTCGTTTGGGCCCCCTGTCAGCGTCCTCTCTACGAACGATTGCACATCATCGTAGTCATCGGAACCAAGAACCCCTATTCTTTTCAGTATCCTGCGAGAGTATGCCGCGGCTACGAACTTCCCCCTCCCCGCCCCGAACACCATTATGGAATCGGCTGTTTCCTTTCCTATCCCTTCCAATGAAAGGAGTTCTCTTCTCACTGAATCAGTCGGTCCGCATAGCAACCGCATTGGGTCCGATCCATACCTCTCCACCAGGTAAGAGGCCAGGGCCTTGATCCTTCTGGCCTTCTGCCGGTAGAAACCGGCCGGTCTGACGATGGATTCTAAGACCGGGGTCTCGACCGAGGCCATGCGATCTATTTCCAAGAGGCCTTCCTCCCGGAGCCGGTCCAGAACCTTTGCCACGCTCTCCCAGGTGGTCTGTTGGGTCAGGATCGCCCCGACCATTACTTCGAACGGGGATTCCGAAGGCCACCAGTCCTTTACGTCATAGTTGATTCGCAACAGGTGCAGAAGTCTGTCGAGGTCCATCGGGCATCATACGATTCGAAGCGCTTCCATTACATAATCATGTTCAGCGGTTCGCCGCATTTTCCGCAATTTCCGTTCTTGTCCATTGCCACGATCTCAGTGTAGAACCCCAGGCGTCTGACCGCAAGAGAACCGCATTTCGGGCAAACGGTGTTCTCCCCGTCGGCCGCCGCCATGTTACCCAGATAGATGAACCTCAGGCCTGCCTCCACCGCTTCAGCGCGGGCCATATCCATGGTCTTGATGGGGGTGGCGGGAACATCGTTCATCAGATAGTCGGGATGGAAACGGGAGAAATGGACCGGCATACTGGCATCGATCCCGGCCGCCCAGCGGCAGAAGTCCCTGATCTCCTCCATGGAGTCGTTCCTTCCGGTGATGATCAGGTATGTGAGCTCGACATGGATCCCCAGATCATGAGCCAGCTCCACCGTGTCCAGGACCGGCTGAAGACGGGCCTTGCATATCTTGCGATAGAACTCGTCCCGGAATCCCTTCACGTCGATGTTGGCGGCGTCGATGACCTCGGCCAGTTTCCTGACCGGCTCTTCGTTTACGAAACCGTTGGTCACGAAAACTGTGAACTGTCCGTTCGCCCTGCAGGCCTTCGAAGCGTCGTAGACGAATTCGTGCCACATGGTTGGCTCGTTGTAGGTCCAGGCCACGCCTTCACAGGTGGATTTATGGCATAGTTCCGGAACATCGTCCGGCGTAAGGTCGCGGAGATGCACATCAGCGATCTTGGCCTGCGATATGGTGAAGTTCTGGCAATGGAGGCACCCAAGGTTGCAGCCCACGCTCCCGAACGACAGGACCTGTTTCCCTGGGTGGAAATGGAACAGTGGCTTCTTCTCGACCGGATCGACCGCCATCGAGGACGCGCGGCCATAGCTCAAGGCGATCAGCTCGCCTTCCATGTTCTTCCTCACTCCGCAGATGCCGGTCTTGCCGTCCGCTATGCGGCATTCATGCGGGCATAGATGGCAGGCCACCTTGCCTTCGGCAGTGTCCCAGAACCTCGCCTTCATACTTTTCACCCCTTGAAATGTTCGAACCCCTTCTTCTCCAGGGGAAGCAGCTGTCCGCTCCTCTTGACGACGTTGGGCCCGTCCTTTCTGACCTCACCGACCACGGTGAAATCCTTATTCAGCATCTGGTGCAGTTCCTCGACCCGGTCACGTTCCACCGTGAACAGCAGCTGGTAGTCGCCACCGGAGTAAAGCACCATATCCTCCACCGGCATCAGCTTGAGCTCGGAGATCTCATAGACATCGTTGGGGATGGGCAGGGAATCCCAGTTTAGCATGAAATTGACCCCGCTGGCCTTAGTAAGCTCATGGATGGAAGAGGCCAGACCGTCAGATGTGTCCATGCAGGACGTGACGAAGCCTGAGGCGGAGAGCAAGGCTGCCTCCTTTACCCTGGGGATCGGCTCCAGAAGGGCCTTCCTCGCCCTGGGATGTTTGTTTTCCAGCGTGAGGTCCTCGAAACCGGCACCCGCCAGTCCGGCGGTGCCGGTCATTGCAAGCAGGTCTCCGGCCTTCGCTCCACTACGAAGAAGTATGCCGTCCTTGCGCACCGTTCCCACTGCCGTCCCGGCCAAGGCCATCTCATAGCATTCCTTGGTATCTCCTCCGACATAGTCGGAGGCCACCATCTCTGAGCATTCCTTGATGCCCCTTGCCACATCCTTGACATAGGAGATGTCGGTCTCCTTCGGGAATCCCATGGAGACCACGAAGCAGAGGGGAATGGCACCCATGGCCGCTATGTCGCTATAGTTGACCGCAGCCACTGTCCATCCTACCTGCCTGGGGGTCATGATGTCCGGTACATGGGTGTGCTTGGCGATCATGTCCGTCGTGATCACCAGATAGCGGTCTCCCAGATCGATCGCCGCAGCATCATCCCCCGGACCGATCACGCCGCAATTGCCGGCCAATTTGATCAGGTCATCGACGGCGGCTTTCTCTCCCATATCCATCAATCGGCTCATCGCTATGTCACGGTAGGAGGGTGGATAAAATGATTGCCACGCTCTTCTGACGGTAAATGTGCCAATCTTTTAGAACCCGAGGGTCATTAGAGGCCAGCGCACATGAGAATCGAAGTACCATATGGCAAGGAAGGCCATCAATCCCTGACCATTCCGGAAGCCAATTACCTTGGGACCTTGAGGCCCAACGAGCTCCCCCACTCGGATGAACAGTGGGAACTGGACCGGGCTCTCCAGAACCCGATCTCATCGGATCGGATAGAGGATTTCCTGAGAGGGGGCAAAGATATCGTCTTCATCGTCAACGATGGGACGCGTCCGACCCCCACCGCGTCGGTGCTCCGGGCATTATCGAAGAGGATCGACCTCAAGGGCGTCCGATTCCTGATCGCCACAGGCATCCACCGGGAACCGACCGAGGACGAGTACCGCATGATATTCGGGGAACTGTACGATTCGTTGAAGGACCAGATCCATTCACACGATTCACGTAAGGATCCGATGGTCCTGTTGGGTCATTCCAAGAACGGGACCGAGATGTCGGTCAATGAGATCGCCGTGAACGCCGACCGACTGGTCATCATCACCAGCGTGGAACCGCACTACTTCGCCGGCTATACCGGCGGACGCAAATCGTTCCTGCCTGGCGTAGCTTCCTACAGAACCATAGAGCAGAACCACAAATTGGCCATGGGTTCCGAAGCCCAGGCCATCGCGCTGGCCGGCAACCCGGTCCACGAGGACATGATGGACGCTCTGCAGATGGTCAAAGGGAAGAAGATCTTCTCCATACAGGCGGTGTTGGACCGGCACCAGCACGTGTATCGGGTGGCGGCCGGGGACCTGAACCTGTCCTTTGACCAGGCTGTCAAGTGGGCCAACGATGTCTTTTCCGTCGAGATCGGGGAGAAGGCGGACGTGGTGGTGAGCGTCGCCCAATATCCCATGGATATCGACCTGTACCAATCCCAGAAAGCGCTGGACAACGGGAAGTGGGCGCTCAAGGAGGGCGGAACACTGATCCTCGTATCTAAGTGCCGCAAAGGGGTAGGTGACGAGGTGTTCTGCAACCAACTGTCACTTTCCACCGACCCGTTCCAAATACTGAAGAATCTGACCCAGGAATACAAGCTTGGTTACCATAAGGCGGCCAAGGTGGCCGAGATCATGACCTGGGCCAAGATATCCGCGGTAACCGACCTGGACCCGGCGTTGATCAGAAGGATCAACATGATGCCCTTCAAAGAAGTCCAATCGGCAGTGGACCAGGCAATAGAGAACGGTCCGGAATCAAAGGTGATGGTCATCCTGGACGGAAGCGTCTTGGTACCGAGGCTGGTGCAGCAATGAGCGATTTCATCGAGGCCGAGAATCTGAAGGAAGCCAAGAAGACGATGATGACCTGCACCTACTGTGGGTTCTGTAAATCGGTCTGCCCGGTCTTCGAAGGGATCGGATGGGACCCAAGCGTGGCCCGCGGCCGGATGATCCTTTCCTACGGTCTGCTGCAGAAGGACATCCCGGCGGACGAATCGGTGATCGAGAATCTGTACCAGTGCACCACCTGCAAGGACTGCGAGAGGCGGTGTCCATCCAACATCGAGGTGGTGGACGTGGTGGAGCGGGCCAGAAAGGACCTGGTCGCGGCCGGGAAGATGATGCCCAAGCACCGCGCCGTGGTGGACAATGTGCTCAAGCATGGCAACCCCTTCGGGGAGAAGGCCAGCGTGCCGAAGACCTTGGGTAGGGAGCCGAAGAGCTCAGAGCTGGGATATTTCGTCGGATGCACCGCCGCTTACCGCAACAAGAGCACATCGGCGGCGACACTATCGATACTGGATAAGATCGGCGAGGATTTCACCGTGATCGACGAGATCTGTTGCGGAAGCGTCCTCCAGCGCGTTGGTGTCGACGACGAAACAGTCGAGACCATCATGGAAAAGAACGTTCGAGCCATGTCCGACCTGGGAGTGGACGAGGTGGTCCTTTCCTGTGCCGGCTGTTACCGCATGTTCAAGGAGGAGTATCCAAAGCACGTAAAGGTGCCCTTCAAGGTGAAACATATCTCAGAACATCTGGCCGAGCGTGACCTCAAGCTGCGCCCCTACAAGGCGGTGATAACCTATCACGACCCATGCCATCTCGGGAGGCACAGCGGTGTCTATGAGGCGCCCCGGGAGGTGCTACGCAAGATACCGGGGACAGAACTGAGGGAGATGCCGAGGAACCGCTCGACCGCACGTTGCTGCGGTGGCGGCGGAGGGGTGCGTTCAGCTTATCCAGATCTTTCGTCGAAGATCGCCGCCAAGCGGGTGGACGAAGCGCAGTTCGCCGACCTGCTGGTCACCACGTGCCCGTTCTGTGTGAACAACCTCAACGTAGGAAAGCAGACGAGCGGGTCAAAGGTAGAGATTATCGACCTGGTGGAACTAGTCGACTCGTTGATGGAGGAATAAGATGGCTAGAGTCCGTACATATGCGACCTATGACGAGGCGGTTTCGGAGTGGCGAAGGAATGGGATTCCGGAAGAATATATCGATCGGAAACGGCTCTTCGGCCGCACCATCGTGTTCCGGGATGACCTCCGCATTGACGACGCCGAGAGGCTGGTGGGATTGGTCAGGTCAGCCGGAGAGGATGCCTTCCTCTGCCGAAAGGCAAAGGTACCGCGGGTAATGGTGTCCTGCAAGCCGTCGTTCTTCGACCAGGTATCGGTCAACGAGGGCGACCTTGGGACTTTGGGCAGACCCCTGGCTGAGGCGTTCCGCAACTTCCATTCAGATTATGTGCAACCCCTGAGGTTACGAAGGAGAGAGCTTCGCTTCGATCGGACCCTGGTCATGGGCATTCTGAACACCACTCCCGATTCCTTCTCGGACGGCGGAAAGCATCGCTCCGCGGATCAGGCGATCGAACACGGGTTGGGGATGGTGGACCAAGGTGCGGACATCATCGACATCGGAGGCGAGTCGACCAGGCCTGGAGCGGCGCCTGTCAGTGCCGAAGAGGAGCTGGCAAGGGTCCTTCCTGTTATCAAGGGACTGGCCCCTTCCGTTGGCATACCGATCTCCATCGACACCAGGCATGCCGAGGTTGCCCGTAGGGCGGTCGAACTGGGAGCGGATATAGTCAACGACGTCTCAGGTCTCCGCGGAACCGCCATGATCTCTGTCCTTAAAGATACCGGAGCGGCGGCCATCGTAATGCACATGCGGGGCGAGCCGGGTGACATGCAATCGAATACTGTCTATGATGATGTCGTTGGCGACATAGGGACAATCCTGGCCTCCAAGGTTGAAGAGGCGGCGGGAATGGGAGTCGACCCTTCCCGCCTTGCGATAGATCCCGGTATCGGTTTCGGCAAGGATGTGAAAGGCAACCTGGACATCATCCGCCGGCTGCGCGAGTTCCGCAGCTATGGCCGTCCCATATTGTTAGGCGTGTCACGAAAGGGATTCATAGGCAAGATCGTGGGAGGAAACCCCGATGAACGCCTCACAGGCTCACTGATCTCCGCCACCGCTGCGATCATGAACGGAGCCAACATCATACGGGCGCACGATGTCGCGGAAACGGTGAAGGCAGCAAGGATGGCCGACGCCATCCGGCTGCCTAACTACAAAGGTTAGTTCATCCACCGAGCACGTAGACCGTGAGCGATATCAGCACCACGATAACGATGGCCGCGATGTAGAAATAGTTCATCCGCCGGGCCTCCTTCTTGACCTTGGAACGGTAATCGTCCCGGCACTTGTCGGAACAGAACTCCTCGCCCACTGGAATGGGCTCATCGCACATGATGCAGTGGGTATGGTCGGGCAGGATGTCGGTCATGTTCGGTGTCTCCCATGCTCACCGGGGACTTAATGTTTGCTGGGAATGAGCACCGAGGCGACGGACGAAGCCACCACTACCTTCAATGCGTCAATGACCACGAACGGGAGGAATCCCAAAGCGAAAGCGGTCAGCAGGTCCGTATGCATGATCAGGCCGATCTGGAGCGACCCTAGGCTCAAGATGATCGCATCTGCCACCATCAATGACAGCAATATTTGGCCATGGCTCATTCCGTTCCGCCGTTCCACCACTTCTCCCAGGAAGAACGAGGCCGCCAGGAACCCGAACAGGTATCCGCCGGTGATCCCTGACAACGCCGCAAACCCCACCATGCCGGTGAACCAACCGAACGTGCCCGCCATTCCGATGAACATGAGTTGGCTTATCAACCCGTAGCGGCCGATCACGACCGCTGCCAGCAGAACGACCAGCACCTGACCGGTGAAGGGGACTGGAGTAAATGGCAAAAAGAAGCGTATCTGAGCTGCCAAAGCGGTCAGGACCGCAAAGAAGAACGCTGCGCCCAACTTCTCCATCACTGTCGCTTCGTTGCGCCAAAGGTATAGCGATCCGCCGATGTGATCCCGGAACTGACCATAGGCAATTGCGCTGTTCATCAAAACGCTCTAATGGAGTGCCGCCTGATAAAAGTTATCATGTAGCAACATCCAGCAGCCTTGATTTTAGTCATAAAGTAATGGATAATTCTTGCAAAGTTTTATAGTGGACAAGCAGTTGAACGGCATCGACGGGATTCTATTTCAGGGCGGCTCCGTACGATCTTGGTGGCAACGATATGAGAAGGGTGTTGGTTCGCTCGGAAATCTGTGTAGGATGCAGGTCATGCGAGATCGCCTGCATGAACCACCATATGACCGATATCGAATTCGACCCCAGTTCCAGGCCATTGGCGGTCCCCCGGGTGAAGGTAGAATCAGGATTGCTGGACCGGGCCCCCTTCCAGGCAGATGAGCACGATGGCAATGGTTCCAGAGGGAATCTGCGCAAGACGTTCGTTATCCTGTGCCAGCACTGCGATGAGCCGGAATGTGTCGGGGCCTGCATCGCAGGTGCCCTGACCAAGGATCCAGATGGGGCCGTGCGGCATCACCCGGAGCTTTGCGTCGGTTGCCTTATGTGTATCATGGCCTGTCCCTATGAGGCGATGCGCCGCGACCCGGTGGGCAAGACGGTGGTCAAATGCGACCTATGCGGAGGCAAGGAAATTCCATCCTGTATCGAGGCCTGCAAGGTCGGGGCGCTTTACCTCGAAACGGAGACCGACGGAGGCAGCTGAAATGCGTTCCTACCGATACATCATCATTGGGAATAGCGCCGCTGGCATAGCGACCGTGGAAGGCATCCGCAAACGAGATCGCGAGGGTTCGATCGCGATCATTTCACAGGAAGATGGAGGCATATACTCCAGACCCATGCTCTCCCATTATCTTTCCGGAAAGATACCAGAGGAAAAGCTGAACTTCAGGCAGGAGGACTTCTACACCCGGAACGGGGCCGAGACCTTCCTGGGAAGATGCTTGATCAAGGTGGACCCGGTCAAGAACCGAGCGATCCTGACGGACGGAGAGGAGTTAACGTTCGAAAAGGTGATGATCGCTGCCGGGGCGCACGCGAAACGACATGAGATGCCCGGCGGCACTCTCAAGAATGTGTTCACGCTGCACAATCGGAAGGACGCAAAGGAGATAGGGGCGGCGGCGGCCCCTGGCATGCGGGCCGTCGTCCTAGGGGGTGGGCCGGTCGGGATGGGTGCCATACAGGCGTTGAGGACCAGGGGTCTGGACGTGACGATAATCATATCGTCCGGAAGACTGATGTCGCAGTTGCTGGACGATGAGGGTTCAGAGATCGTCAGGGAAAGGATCGAGAGGAACGGCATCAAGGTCCAATTCAACTCGACCGCCGTGGAGATACTGGGAAAGGACAGGGTCACCGGATTGCGGTTGGATGATGGAAGCGAGGTCCCCAGCGATCTCGTCGTGTTCTGCAAAGGGGTCGTTCCGAACATAGGATTGGTCAAGGGCACCGACATCGATGTCCGTCAGGGCATAGTGGTAAACAGCAGGATGTGCACCAACATCCCGAACGTCTATGCTGCTGGCGACGTTGCCGAAGCCCTGGACATCCTTTCAGGCGGATGGAGCAGTCATTCGATCTGGCCCAACGCCACCGAACAGGGGCGCATCGCGGGCGAGAACATGGCCGGAGGGGAGGTCGACTACCCGGGGGCCATTGCCATGAACTCTGTGAACGTGTTCGGCCTGCCAATGATGGTGATGGGATCGGTCCGTCCCAAGGATAGGGATGGGGTCTCATTCATGCGCAGCGGGAGCGGTGAGCAGTACAAATGCATCACGTTGAAGGGCGACCGCATCATCGGCACCCTGCTTGTCGGCAAGGTGAGCAATGCGGGCATATACTCGATGCTGATCAAACGAAAAATGGACATCTCAAAGGTGAGAGGCATCCTTCTTTCGGACGATTTCGACCGGGGCAAATTGATAGACCAGGGCGTCATCGACGAGAACGACGCCATCTGACGTTATTGCTCAATCCCTTCATCCACTGAATATCAACATCGCCGATATGCGGACCCTTGAAAATCCTCTACCAGAATATCACCAATATTTTTATGCAACGCATCCAATGTATAGACCAATAGAGGTCATCCAGTAAATCGGCTACAGAAATATTGAATAACACCTGCACATACTTCAGGTGTATGTGGAAGGTTTTCGGGGTCGCCACCAATCTGGTGGCAGTGGGGGATGTCTGGCAGTCACAACTGGACAAGCTAGCCGGAAGGAAGAAGGACAAGGAAAGGTTCCTTGATCTGAACCATAAGGCAGAGGTCAGCCATGCGTTCGACACGATCAGGGAGGTGCACATCTTCTATGCCAAGTTCCCGGAGGACACGCTCATGGAAGACCTCAAGTTCTACGAGCATTTCGTGCTGAGGATCACCAAGGCGGCCAAGGACCCGACCATCGAGTTCCAGGGAGTGCCCCAGAAGTTCATGGTCGTGATCAGCGCCGAGACCGAGCTGAACGAGTATATGGTCCGTCAGGAGACCAGGGAAGAGCGCAACCAGGCCAGGGAAGAGATGCTGAAAAAGGAGGAGCAGGCGTACAAGTAGGCCTCGACGCCCGCTCAGGTTTTCGTTTTTTAGGAGATCGCCTGGGCGGACTCGAGCATCAGCTCTAGCTTCTCCGCCTTCATCTTGGGGTCGGAGCTTTGTTCTCCCACCCACTGTTTCAATTTCTTGATCGCCCGGCCGCTGTCGATGATGTCGGCAGCCTTGGCCATGCCTTCCCGCAGATCGGCCGCATGGCCAGTGATGACCAGGATCGGCGCGGTGTTGGCCAGCACGATGTCCCGCCGGGAACCCTTGTCCTGACCCGATAGCAGTCTGAGCAGCAGCAATGCCTCCCTGGACTTGTCCAGACGGCACAGCAGATCGTCCTCGCTGGCGTTCTTGATGCCCAGGTCCTTCGGGTCCAGGGTATACTCCTCGATGGTGCCGTCCTCCTTTAGGTCGGCGACGTAGGTCTTGCCGACCGTGGACAGTTCGTCCATGCCCCTGGTCCCTTTGGAGTCCAGTCCGTGGACGACATAGGCCCTGTGGTAGCCCAGTTCCTTCATCGTCTTGGCGATCGGCAGCACCATCTCCTTGGCGTAGACACCGCGGACCGCATAGGTCGGCATTGCCGGATTTGCGAGCGACCCGGCCATGTTCAGTATCGTTCCGAACCGGATCTGTGATAATATCCTTCCCAGCGCCTGAGGGTGCGTCTTCCCGCTCATTCCGTTGAACAGGCCGATGCCGGCGTTCTCGATGCTCCTCTTGACCACCGAGGCATCGCACTCCACATCCACGCCCAGGGCCTCCACGATGTCCACCGTTCCGCACTTGGACGTGATCGCCCTGGCCCCATGCTTGGCCATGTAGATGCCGTCCGCTGCCGCAACGATGGAAGCGGCGGTCGAGATGTTGAAGGTCTTTATGGTGTCCATTCCGGTCCCGCAGTTGTCCACCAGCGGGCCGTTCACCTCCGGTCTGACCTTCACCGTGTCGATCTCATAGATGGCTTCCCAACTTCCCGCGATCTCCTCCGGAGTCGCTCCCTTGGCCGTTATTGCCGCCAGGAACGCCCCCTGCTGCAGGTCGGGCTGTTCGTTCAGGAGCACCTGTCGGAACATCTCCTTTGCCTCGCTCCGTGAAAGGTCCTTGTGTTTGATCAGCTGGTCCACCTTTCCCCCGAAATACTTCAATTTCTCCTCCATTTCCTCACCTCAGAAGACTATCACCGATTTCATGCCCCGGCGCATCGCGGTATGGTCGATGGCGCCATGGACCTCTTTCAAGTTGCATCTGTGCGTCACGATCCAACTGAGATCGACCTCACCGGAACGGATCAGCATGACCGCTTCCCTGTCATGCGATGAAGAGCAACCATAGGCACCGACCATGGTCTGCTCCTTGTAATGCATAGAGCGGACATCGATCGGGGCTTCGTACTCGCCCTTCCTCGGACCGGAGAACACACACAATCTGCCGTTTGACGCCAGCAGGCTCATCAGATACTCATCAACACGGACCTCTGGGGTTGCCGGCAGAATGACGTCGATCCCTTTTCCCTCGGTCTCATCCATGACCGTTTTGGCCAGGTCCTCGGTGGAATGGTCGATGACCCTGTCAGCCCGATCGCGTAATAAGGCGATGCGGTTGGGCATCCTCTCCGAAACGATCACCTTCTCCGCTCCCTTTTGTTTGGCCAAGGCTACATGGATGGCCCCCACCGGACCGCCTCCCAGGACAAGCACCCGGTCCCCTTCCGACACTCGGGTCAGAGCTTGACCGTTCAAACAACAGGCAAGAGGCTCGGAAAGTGCCAACTGGACCGGGTCGTCCCTTTCTTCGACCCGATTCAGTCCTCCATGTTGGACATTGCCCGAAGGAAGGGCCACGTACTCGGCGTAACCTCCATCCACGTTGAAACCTAAGATCCCCTGCGATTCGCACTGGTTGTCGTTGCCGCGTGAACAGGGACGGCATTTACCGCAGGATATTCCAGGCCATACCTGGACCCGATCACCTATGGCCAGGCCTCCTTCCTCTGTCTCCAGCTCAATGATCCTGCCGACGATCTCGTGACCCAGGACCCTTGGATACCTCAGGTCCCTGTGGCCGTGCTCAAGCATCTTCACATCGGTGCCGCAGACCGCGCAGGCCTCCACCTTGACCAAGGCGCCTCCAGGGGGGCAGAACGGGTCTGGAATGTCATCCAGCAACAGTTCTCCGGGACCTTTCATCAAGGCTGCTCGCATAACTCTCAGAATGGGGAGGGCCATGTAATTATTTAAATTGGATGTATCATCCAACTAAGAGCTCAACCCTTGAGATCGGCTACCCTAACGACCGGTCTCAATGACAACCGATATCTCCGCGCCCGCCCATCACCTCACCATGAGACAGGCCGAGAGGGAGATCAAGGACCGCGGCGCGATCGACGACCTGATAAAGAGAGCGATGATCTGCCGGCTGGGGTTGATCGATGGGGATGAACCCTATATCGTGCCGATGAACTTCGGATATGATGGCAAGAGCCTATACTTTCACTGTGCCAAGGAAGGTCGGAAGATCGACATCCTCAAACGAAGCGACCGGGTCTGCTTCGAGATGGACCTGGATACGGAGTTGGTCAAGGGCGATGTGGCCTGCAAATGGAGCATGCGTTACCGAAGCATCGAGGGTGTGGGACGTGCTGTCCTGATAGACGACGCCGAAGGCAAAAAATACGGTTTGAACCTGATAATGTCCCACTATGCCAAGGGGCCGTTCGAATACGCGGAAAGGGGTTTCAATCTGGCCCTCATCATCCGGGTGGACATCGAGAGCATCTCCGGGAAAAGGTCCCAACACTGACTAAGGCACCATTACCGCTTCGCCGCCCTCTATCATTACCACATATTCGGTCAAAGGGACCTGCCTGCCGGAGCGCTGCAACGCCGTCAGGACTAGTTTCTTGAGCTGTCGGCAACAGGGCACCTCCATATGCACCAGCGTGATGTCCTTGATCGGATTGGTGGACAATATATCGGTCAGCTTCTGGACATAAGCATCGTTATCGTCCAGCTTTGGACAGCCTATCAAAGCTACCTTCCCTTTAACGAACTGTCCTTGCATGGACCCGCACGCGAAGGCAGTGCAATCGGCAGCGATCAGAAGGCTGGCGTTCCATAGGTATGGTGCGTTGGTGGGAACGAGCCGCAATTGTATGGGCCAGGTGGAAAGCTGAGAGGGGTTTGCCACATTCTCGGCAGGTCCTTCCCTTACCTTGAACACACGAGGTCCGGAGGATGGACAGGCGCATGGCGTGAGGGTCAGGTCCTTTTTCCTCTCTAGGTGCTCCTTTACCTGGGTATCGCTGAACTCTGGGGCTTCACGCTCCTCGATGGTCAACGCGCCGGTGGGGCATTCTCCTAGGCAGGCTCCCAGGCCATCGCAGAAGGTTTCGCTGACAACCTCTGCCTTCCCGCCCCTGAGCTCTATCGCGCCCTCGGCGCACGCCGTGACGCAATTACCGCAGCCCGTGCAGAGCGACCTGTCGATCTTGATGATCTTCCTCTTTACCATTGTTAATCCGATCCTGGTCTTTCCTATTTGTCCTCTCAGTATAGGATTATTTCCCTTTTGGAGGGGCATCCAGGATAGCGATCGGGGCTGCACATTCCGTGGTGCAGTTGTAAGGATCGCATACTCTCTCCTCTTGCTTTGTCGGATACAGCCTGGTCATCACGTATGCCGCAGCCAAGGCACCAAGGAACTCTGCCACTATGAAGAAGATCGCAGAAACCGGGGCGATTCCGGAGATCGAATATGTGAATATGCGCATGAACGCGACCATCGGGTTGGCATACATAGTGCTGGCGGTGGTTATCAGCATGCCACCTACCACAAATCCCACGGACATGCTGGTCTGCTTCGAATGTCCCCTAACGCAACCGTATATGACCGCCAACAGAAGGAAGGCCCCCAGGAATTCCGCCAAGTATAGTCCGGGTGATTTGGTGTTTTCCGAGATGGTGATAATGGTCGGGACCGTGTCATAGAACATCAGGTGGGAGAAGACCAACCCTACGAATCCCCCGGCCATCTGGGCCGATATGTATCCCGCGGCCCTCTTTGGAGTGGTCTCTTTCGTGTATAACAATGCAAGGGTGACCGCCGGGTTGAAATTGCTTCCCGATAGGGGTCCGAACGTCTCGATCAAGGCAAACAGGACGAATCCCACGGCGATCGCGTTCATGAAGACCGAGACCGCCACACCCGCCCCCAGGACATCGATCCCGAGTATTCCGGGTGATATGGCGGCGATGACCAGGAACATCGAGCCTACGAACTCTGCGATCATGCTTTGTCTCAAGGTGACCATTATCGTTGCCTACCAGACGGAATGGTGGATTCTGCATATAAATAATTAAATCAATAATCAAATAATGGAGTGACCATTTCGTTCTTGAATGTAGCGTTCAAGTTCCGCCAGAAGCATTTGACGAGGGTTAGCCTTGGGTGACGGCATTCACCTGATTCGTAGGGATAATGGAATCCGATCACTGGCACAGGACAACATGTTATGCGCCGACGGTCATCGGCCGAAGACGGTCGCTTTAAGGTCAAGGTTATTATCCACAGAGCCGATTCGATGAAGGACGAGTGGCGTGCCATGTTCAAGGAGATCAAAAACGAATCCGAACCGAGCTCCATGATACGGATCCTCAACCCTGCCACCCATGAGATGGTGGGCGAGACCGGAACTTGCGATCCGAACTCGCTTCCATCCATGCGCAGGAAGGCATCCGAGGCCCAGACGATCTGGAACGGTCTTGATCTATCAGAAAGGAAGAAGGTCATATCGCGCGCACAGGATATCATTTTCGACCAGATCGAATCCATCGCCGAGATCGTTTGCCAGGAGACGGGCAAGACCAAGATGGAGGCCATCAACGCCGATATCGGATGCGCTCTGAGCGCCGGGGACTTCTCCATGGGAGAGATGAAGCGCATCTTCCGGCCATACAAGATCGATTTCGGGAGCATGGGGATCGCCATGCGGTACCTGCGGCGGACCTCCTACATCGTCCCAAAGCCCATTGGAGTGGTGGGGATCATCGCACCTTGGAACTATCCGTTCGGCATGCCCTATTCGCAGACGGTGATGGCCATCGCGGCCGGGAACGCGGTCCTGCTGAAGCCCTCCTCCCACACACCGTTCAGCGCATTGAAGATAGCACAGATCCTTGAGCAAGCTGGCGTTCCGAAAGGATTGGTGCAGGTGGTGGTGGGTCGAGGCGAAAAGATCGGCCAGGCTTTCGCCTGGTGTGGATTGGACAGGATCATATTCACTGGAGGGAAGGAAGCGGGAAGGAAGGTCATGGAGAACGTCTGCCACCGGTTCACTCCGGTGACCCTGGAGCTCGGGGGAAAGGACCCGTTCCTGGTCATGGATGACGCTGACATCGAGCGTGCGGCAGAGGCAGCCTCCTGGGGAGCGTTCGTCAACTCAGGTCAGACCTGCTGCAGTGTCAAGAGGTTCTATGTCCAGAGCGGAGCCTATTCGGAGTTCACGCAGTGCTTGGTCGAAAGGGTCCGCTCCCTGAAGCTGGGATGGGGTTGGGAAGACCCCGAGGTCTCCGTTGGTCCGATGATCAGTGAGGAAGCGTTAGTGGAGATGGAGGAATGGGTAAGCATTGCCGAGGCCGATGGCGGGCGGGTCCTCTGCGGAGGAAAACGGTCGCCCACTCTCAAGGGCAACTTCTTCGAACCTACCGTCATCGCCGGTCTTCCCCAGAGCTCGAAGGTCATCCAAGAGGAGATATTCGGGCCGATCGTGTCTCTGAGCCAGTTCCATGACGAGGAAGAAGGGATCGCCCTTGCGAACGACTGCCAATACGCCCTGACCGGCAGCGTGTGGACCAAAGATCTGGCGCTCGGGCGGAAGATGGCGGAGAGCATGTCCGGCGGAACGATTCTGGTCAACAACGTCTCCTATACGTACGGCCTTTCATCCACTCCATGGGGTGGAAGAAGGCAGAGTGGTTTCGGGCATACTCACGGCATCTTAGGGTTCGCCGAGCTCCTTGAACCGCATCATGTACATGTGGACCGCGGAAAATTCGACCGGGAGCTTTGGTGGTATCCATACGATAAGGGCAAGCTGGAAGCGAACAGGATCATGCTGGACATGAGCTTTGGAAAGAACAAGGCCTGGTCCCTGCTGTCCCTTCCAAAACTTAAGAAGATATGGAAGGGCAAATAGGCTCCAGGCAGGGTCACTTGAACCAGTTCGGTCTCGGGTCGCATCTCAGATGGTCGATCACCGACTTCTTCTTCAGGAACATCTGTATCCTCCGTTGACTGCTGGGAATGCCGCTCTGCTTCCAGCCCTGGAAGAACTCGCCGCAGCTCAGGGACCGACCGCAGTCGTTGATCCAAACATTGCCCGCTTCCAGGGACGCAGCCAGCTTCATGGCCCTTTGCTGGTCTTTCGTCCAAATGGTCGCCCCCAGCCCATATCCGGTATCGTTCGCCAGCCTAACCGCCTGTTCATCGTCGTTCACGATCCGGATCGGGCAGACCGGTCCGAAGGTCTCCTTCCCGGTCACCTCCAGGTCGTCCCGGTCGATCAAGAGTATGGTGGGTTCGTAGAAATAGCCCGGACCATCTAACTTCTTACCGCCCAGCAACAACTTCGAACCCTTGGCGACCGAGTCCTTTACCACCCGGTCGACGTTCTTCCGGGCTTCCTCTCGGATCAGCGGGCCGATACTAGCTCTGGGATCGATATGCGAGGTGATATCCACCAGCCGGCGTATGAACTGTTCAGCTACGTCCTTGTGGACATAGACCCGTTTTATTCGGATGCAGACCTGGCCCGCCCTTCCGAACGTTCCTGAGCAAACCCCTCTTGCGGCAGTCTCCACATCCACATCGGAGCATATTATCCCGGCGTCGTTGCCGGACAGTTCCAGTATCATTGGCTTGATCCCGGCGTTCCTGACGATCTCCAGGCCGGTCTTTATGCCTCCGGTGAAGACCAATGCGTCGAAGTCAGATCGTACCATCTTCTTCCCGACATCTGCTCCACCTATAAGGGGCACGAAAAGGTCCTTGGGAAATCCCGCCTCATGTACCATTTCCGCCACCTTTAGTCCGGACAAGGTGGCCATCTCAGAGGGTTTGAATACGATGCCATTTCCCGTAAGGAGTCCGGGGATCACAGTGATCATGGTCTGCCATATGGGGAAGTTCCAGATCCCGATGTGGCCGATGATCCCATGGGGGACATAATGGATCGTCGCCTTGGTGTCGACCCACGAGGCATCCAGCGGGAAATCTTCGTCCTGGAACCGGGAATATTCCCTGATGTAATGTTCAACCCCATTCAGGGCGCTATTGCACTCGCCCAGGACGGCGTTACGGGGAAATCCGCATTCCCGGTGTACCAGGTCAGCGAGGTTCTCCTTTTCCCTGACCAATATCGAACCGAGCTTCCTGACGCACGCCGCCCGATCGTCCCTCGAGGTATCACGGCACCACTTAGCCTGGCTGATCTTGGCCTTCGATAGAGCTTCATCCACATCGCTCTCCGATGCCGATCCGAACTCTGCGATGACCTTCCCGGAACCTGGATCAATGGATTGGATTTCCACCTTTGATGAATTGTCTATCCCCTAGATATATCCCAACGCATCACTGACATTATCGACCTCATGACTGCCTCATAGGCCACCACAGTAACTTTTAGTAGAAGGGGCTCCGAGTTCATTCGGAGGTGCGCCGAAAAAGGTGCGCCAGGTGGCATGAAGGATGAAGGACATAGGCTTGATGATAATCGAAGACCACAGGGAGTTCCGGAGGGAGATATTGGAATTGAGACATTCCCCGAACTCGGATGCCGGATTAAGGGAAGAGGTCTTGGCAGACCTGCTGCGGCGGCTTGCGGCCCATCATGTGGCGGAGGAGAAGACGCTCTTCCCTGCCATGGAGGAGCTGCAGGCGGAGAGGGAATTCGCATTGGAGCTGATCGAGGAGCACCGTGCCATGGAGATACTCTATTCCGATCTGGTCATGACCGGTTACGGCAAAGAGATATGGGTGCCGAGACTCCGGCCCATCCTGGAGGTTCACGAGACCCACATGGCCCGGGAAGAATCCAACCTGATACCCAGGCTGCCCAAAATGTTCAGCAAGAAACGGCTGGAAGAGCTGGGCGAG
>DASXVU010000017.1 GCA_036504055.1 Methanomassiliicoccales archaeon
GGAATATGCCTTGCCATCGACCAGGATGACCGGGGATCCGATCATCTCCCAGCTAACACCGTTGTCGGTGCTGACCTGGAACGTTACCGTCCCGGTCGGGATGGGCAGGTCCCCGTTCAAGGCGATTACCTCAGCGTAATCGTAGACCGAGTCTCCCAAAAGGAAGCTCTCCCCGGTCGTGAACAGAGTGGTCAGGGTAAAGGTCGGTGCCTTTGCCACTTCGAGTGGCTCAGACTCGACCGGGCTCTGTCCGCCCACGTAATTCGCGTCCCCGCTGTAGATGGCCAGGAAATAGTGAGTTCCAGCCATCTGTGGCATGTAATCCTCGGAGACTGCCTGTCCATTTGCGTCAAGGGATACCGGCCCAACTCCGAACGGAACGAAAGACATCGTTCCCGGGACCATGACCTCAAAGGTCACGGTGCCGGTCGGCATCGGGAAACCGGTTCCCTGGTTCGGTACGGTTACCGTGTCATAGACGGAATCGCCCAGGATGATCGAGTCGGACGAAAGGACCGTGGTCAGTGAGATCGCGGTCAACGTCGGACTGACCAGAAGGATCTCTTCCTCGGCGCTGCTCTGGGAGCCGACATACTTCGCATCGCCGTTGTATACGGCCATGAAGTAGTAGGTACCAGTGGCGAGCGGCGTGCATGAATCCATTACTGCCTGTCCGCTTGCATCGAGGATCTTGACCTGGCCGAACGGAACGAAGTCCAGGGCTCCCGGCTCCTTGACCATGAAGGTCACGGTGCCGGTCGGGGTGGACAATCCGCTGACGCCGGTCACGATCGCCGTATCGGTGATCGATGAGCCCAGGACGATGCTGCCGGAGCTCAATACTGTCGCCGTGGCCGAGGTGGCCTTGATAACGACCAACTGCTCGTCCTCAGCCACGCTCCATGATTCCAGATAGAGCTTGCTGTGTGCGGCCGGGGCATAGACTGCCTTGAACTGATAGTTCCCGGTCATCTGAGGGATATAGGGATCCGAAACAGCCTTTCCATTGCTGTCCAGGGTCTTGATACCGCCGTATTGCACGAATGATCCGCCTGGCGCCTTGACCATGAAGGTCACTGTTCCGGTCGGTACCGGGAAACCAGTGCCCACACCGGCCACTGTGGCATTGTCAGTTACTGACCTGCCAAGGGTGATCTCGGTCGCGCCAAGCACGGTGGATGTGGTCGTTGGGGCCTTCAGGACGGTCAATTCCTCCTCGTCGTCACCGCTGTGAGAAGTGTAGAAGTGGCTGTTACCTTCGTATACAGCCCGGAAGTGATAGGTACCGGATGCTATCGGAGTATAGGCTCCCGAGACCGCGGAACCATCGACCAGATTAACGTTGTCCCCTCCGGTGTACGTGTTCCAGCCGCCGTTTCCGACCTTCACTTGGAAATCGACTGTGCCAGTGGGTACATTTTCCCCATGAGTGGCGGTCACTTTTGCCACGTCAACAACGGACTGTCCGTAGGTGATCGTCTCCGCGCTCAATACAGTGCTTGTGTGGGTTGAGATACGGCTATCACCGTGCTCGCTCCAATAGAGCGCCCGGTAATCGTAGTTACCAGGCAAGAACAGTTGTGGCAGGTCGCCACCATTATATGCGTTGTTCGATGAATCGTCCGAGCTCCCAGAGCCCTGTCCAGAAGTCGACGAGCTGTCTCCCGTGTTCAAGGGCTGATCTCCGGTAGGTACGGTTGAGGCATCAACCGAGTTGACCGAGGATGTGCCCTTGGAGGCCAACTGCAATCCTATGCCAACGGTCGAGATGCATAGGACCAGCACTAGTAGTATTGCTGTGAGCTTTAGAGCTCCGGATCTGTTCATTTAACCCCTCCTCCCCTTAGCTTCAAAGACAAGTCCATTTTGTCAATAGTTAGGTGACTTATCTCCGGGCTATTTTCACAATTAAACAATTGAGGAAAAAGATATATATAGTTTGGTGACTAGAGAATTTTCAAGGTAGCTCCATTTTTTGAATTATTACAATTCATGAAAATTAATACTGGCATTACTATTATGCAATAATAGCACAGATATTAATCATAATAGAGTTATGAGTCAAATAATTGATGAAATTTGACTGGATTAAATGTAATGTTAGGAATTGTATTGTATTTTTACAGATTTTCTTTTCACTGTGATTATTAGCCATCGATGAATAAACATAGCCAGCACATCATATTTATCTATGCGTACAATTTATTATTTTTTGGAATAATGATTTTTATTGAATTCATTTTGGAGAAATAATGAGGTAGAATCGAGGGTTTGATTCTGACCTCGAAACATCTGGATACGATATTGCCTCCCAAAATGCTCCATTCATTCTCAAAAGTGAAATTTCAGCGCAACTTACGGCCGATAGCATATGAATGGAAGTTCGGCAACTAAGGGATCATGAGGCGAAAGAATGGATCGTCTATCTGCCAAGATCATCGTCTTGCCTTTGGATCATGGCCACGGTTGGCTTTGAATCAGGTGAGATCGATCGGCCGGTCCCATTCAGTTCATCTATGCCCCTTTCTCATATTCCCGCGTACAATAACAAAGATACCTAAAGCCCCGATCATCAATACGAAGATAACCAGCAACGGAAGGTTGTCCTCCGCGGACGGCCGACCGATGCTCATGGATATTATCTGTCCAGCCTTGATATCGCTCACATGGAAGATGTATTGGTCGTCTGTCTCGGTGACCTCATAGTTGCGCTGTTGGCCATCGATGGTCACACCGATGAGGTCGAGGTCCGATACAGAATCCTTCGGAATCGTGATATTTGCGGTACCTGCCTGTTCGAGTGTGAAGGTCAGCATGTTATCGGCGTTGAGGGTTGCATCGGACACCGCTGAATTCGATATGATGTTCGCCATGCCCCCGTTCTTCAATCTCAACGAACCGACGGCCTGTTCTATCGTAATCGGTGAGTGCGTGCCATCATCGGACAGAACTGCCCTGAGACCAAAGATACCTGCGCCGCCGGTGATCAACGAGGAGAACTTACCGCTGGCCGTCGTATTTAGTTGCGCCAGGATGGACCAGTCCCCGGTCATACTGGCGCTGCGATAGATGGTCACTTTCTGACCGCCTATCCCATTCCCGGCCAGATCGGAGACGGTACCCGATACCGACACGCTATTCTGGAATGGCACGACCGACATCTCAAGTGTGACGTTGCGAAGCGAATGGACCTTTGTCTGATCGGTCGAGGTTGAACCTAGTGCATTTATGGCGGTGATCCTGTAAACGTAATCGCATCCCGGGATCACCTTATCATCGACGAATCTGATGGTGGTAGAAGAGACGGCCGTCAGGGTTACCGATCCGCTCTGGGATTCGGTCCGGAGGATGTCGAAACCGGACAATGGCGCCCCTATGCTGGCGGGGATGTCCCAGAATAACGTTATGTTCGAATCCCCCACCAACGCGTTCATGCTGAACGCGGATGGTATCGACATCGTGGAAATTGGGGATGAGGGCCAGGACCTGAATCCTTCCCCGACGCCATTGATCCCCGCGATGCGGTATTGATACAATACCCCATCCATTATTGACTGGTCCCGATACATCGTGACCGTCGGGCTGTTGATCGTCATGATCATCGTCCACACTGCTCCAGAGGAACGGTGGATGCTAAAACCGGACAAGGGGATCCCACCATCGTCCTCTGGTATTGCCCAGGTTACGGTAATGGATGATGAATCAGATTCCACCGATACCTCGGATGGCGGTCCTGGAACGATCGCTGCGGTCGCGCTAACCTGGCCAGATTGAATGCCGGTTCCGATCGAGTTTGAGGCGGTCATCACATACCGATAGGTGGTCCCGATAACGACCGAGGTGTCGGCATATGTCCTTGCCGAACTGCCAAGCGTAGCGATGAGCGTGCTCTCACCGCTCGTCGAACGCCAAAGCTGATAGCTCAGGTCGCTGAGACCGCCATCGGACGCAGGTTTCTCCCAGGAGATGGAGATCGAGCCATTACCCGCGGACGCTGACAAGGCAGTGGGTGTGCTGGGCACGGAGCCTATTACGCAGCTCGCTTGGGAACTGGATGATCCTTCCCCCGCTGAATTGGTGGCGGTGACGGTGAACCAGTATTGTACTCCATTGGTCAGACCGCTGATGAGGGCGGAAGGGGAACTGGAGCCCACCTGTCTTGTGATCGCCGATCCGTCGGAGGTCCGCATGTACACTGTGTAGCCGGACAGTGGACCTCCATTCACTGCTGGAACCGACCAGGTCAGCCAGGCGGCCCCGATGGATCCCGTGGCCATAAGGTCGGAGGGCGGGTCGGGGGCGAACATGAAGGCGGTGGTCACCTCGGATGAGAGCGGCCCCGAACCGTCCTGGTTCTCGGCGGATACGCTGTAGTGATAGGTCTGTCCAAGGGTCAATGCATGATCACTATAGGCCAGAGTGTTGCCTAAGTGCTCTATGGCCATCCCTTGCCCAGATACGAGGGAACGGTAGACATAATAACCTGATATGGGCGAAGATCCCACGGAGGCCGGGGCGGTCCAGCTCAGCTGGATGCGATCAGAAACCACCACCGCGGTGACAGATCTCGGCGCCGATGGCGAACTGGATATGACGATCGGACCGGAGAGGCCAGGCATGGAAGTTCCCATGGCGTTGGTCGCGGTGACGAAATAGTAGTAGGTCGAACCGACAGCCACCGACGAATCAAGATAGACAGGGTCGGTGATGGATTGAGCCACCGGTGAAGCCGAGGAGAAGTCCGAAGAACTCCCACGATAGACCGAGAATCCGATAATGGGCCGCCCACCGGATTCGGATACTGACCAGGTAAGTTCCATGGTGCCGATTGAGAATGCGGTGTCTGCCATCTTCGGGGCATCCGGTATCGTAGCGGGAGAGTCATGGAACTCGGGGCTCAGAGGCCCTTCTCCCATTGCATTTACAGCCGATACCCTATAGTAATACACCATGCCGTTGACTAGGCCGTTGTCGTTGTAGGTCATCCCGGTGGCGGTGGCGATCAACGTCTCCGTACCGGAAGTGCCCGACCGGTATACCTTGTACCCGGCAATCGTTGAGAACCCGATGCTGGTCGGCGCCGACCACGAGAGGAGCACCGACCGGTCGGATATCTGTGCGGTGAGCGCCGCAGGTGCACTCGGAAGCCCCTTCGCCAAGGCGGAAACGACATTGCTGTACACCGAGCTGCCCACGATGTTGGCCGCTTTCACAGAATAGTAGTAGGTCTGTCCCACGATTATCTGGGTGTCGTCATAGGATGTGGTGCTCGCGGTCCCGATCTGCACATGCATGGCCGGATCCGCGGTTGCACCGCGGAACATCCTGTATGACGTCACCGGGCTGCCACCATTGGACGACGGAGCGGTCCAGGAGAGTGAAATATGCCCGAGCGTGACGCTTACCGTCAGGGAGGAGGGGGCGTCCGGGGCAAGAACAATGCGGCTGGATGCTTCGTTGCTCGATGCGGATTCTCCAACCTGGTTGTGCGCTCTGACTACATAATAATATTGGACCCCGACGACCGCTGATGCATCGTCATATGACGTGGTCCCGGAGGATCCGATGGCCGTCGGACTCTCCGCTCCCGGGAAGGTGCCACGATAGATGGCGTATCGATCGATGGTGGCTCCGCCGTTCTCAATGGGCAACGTCCAGCTCAGGTGGATGTAGGACCCGGAAACCACCGCATTCAGTGATGCCGGTGGGCTGGGAACGGTGGGTACCCTCACTGTCGCCTCATTGCCGATAACGGAGCTTCCCACGGCATTGAAGGATCTGACCACATAATAATACCGGATGCCGGGGGTGGTGGTCAGGTCGTCGTAGGAGGTCGAACTGAACGTGCCGATCGGTGAGGCGGCCTCTCCGCCCGAGACCGTGCCTCGGTAGACCTTGTAACCGAGGATCGCAGATCCCCCATCGTCATGTGGAGCTGTCCAATTAAGATGGACGCTTGATCCTGTGACGGTGCTTGTAAGGCCGGTTGGAGGGTCAGGGATGACAGGTATACGAATTGAAACCTCATTGCCATAGGACGATGAAATGAGATCGTTGAAGGCGTCCATTCTATAGTAGTAGATAGTGCCAGCCACGACCGCGCTGTCCCGATAGGAACGGGCCGTCGACGACAGCGTCTGTAACAGCGTCTCCCCATTGGAGGCGGTGCCTCGGTAGAGGTGGAACCCGGCCAGGCCGACCTCGTTGGAGGACCATGTCAGGTCTATGTACGATGCGCCGGCCATTATGTTCAGTGCAGAAGGGGCCGAAGGAACGGACGCCGGGATCTTGGCACGGACCTCGTTCGATGAGGGCGATTCACCGATGGAGTTCACCGCAGTGACCTGGTAGAAGAAATCCTGGTCCACGGTGGCGGCGGAATCGGTGTATGTCAAGGACGAGGCGGACACGCTGGTCAGCAACGTTTCCCCTCCGGCAGAGGTTCCACGGTATATCCCATAGGAGGATATCGCCGAACCTCCGTTGGAGGATGGGGCAGACCAGTTCAGCTGGATGCTGGATCCGACCGTTGCTGAGAGGCCGGTCGGTGCAGAGGGGACAGTGCTTCCCGAAGTGGCGACCACCTGGTCGAGCAGGACCAGGTCCTGATTGCCGGCGACCGAGGCGTCCTTCACATACTCCCATCTGAGGATATGCGTCCCCGAAGCGATCGCCAGGCTCACCTGTGACCATGCAGTGACGCCGCTAGCGTTGGCCCTGTTGACGGAGTCTACATAGAACCTTGCCACATCGGTGTTGGCTGTGGACGTTTTCCACCAGAATGAGATCGTGGAGGGACCGAGAGCGATCGTCTGGATGATGCTCCTGGCGCCATTGCCTATGTTGCCGCTCTGCATGGCACTGCCATTGGAATGATAGTCTCGGGTGACTGGGGACCACTGGGCATTCCCCGAACCGCTGATGGTCAGGCCAGCGTTGTCCAATGCGGTCTCCGGGGCTATGGAGGCATAAGGCGTCATCGTGACCGTCACAGATCCTGGATTGGCCTTGGGCACATCAAGAGACTGGCCGGACACCTGTGTGGCGGCTTTGGCGTAGCCGTTCTGGTACTGTTCGATGCGGAACGAGGAGACGATGCCAGGAGTGGTCGTCGAGCCCAAGGTCAGGTAGAAGCCATTGTTGGTAGGCTTGTACTTTGCCAGGAGATCGGTCATATCCAAGGCCAGGAAGGATGGGAAGGTGGCGGTGACGGAAGCATCGTAGTTCTTTTCGAAATATGGGACGAACTTGTCGGCACTGCCAACTGATCCGACGCCGACGGTGATCGACGATTCCCGGGAGGGAAGGTTGTTGAATTCGATTATCGCAAGGAGGCTGGGCCGGTATGAGGGCTTGTCGGTGATGTAGGTAAGGTAAAGGTTGCTTCCGATCTTCTTCATGGCCTCGTAGGATATCCAGTAATAGCCCCCATTGCCCCAGTTCTTCCCCCAGGAGTTGACCACCTTGAAGGCGCCCACATCGGAGTGGACACCGTCAGACTTGGCGTCATCATACCCGACAATGGTCTGAGCGTGGTTCATGGTCTTTGAATTGTACTCATTGGCGGTTATGATGTTGTCCGTCAGTGAGGAGGTGAAGACGTTTGCGTCGATGGCGAACGTCACCGGGGAGTTCGCCGAGATGAGGTTCTTGATGGTTGTCAATGCACTAGAAGGGTTGGAAGAGCTGTAGCTTATGTAACTGAGACCGGCCGCACGATGCAGAGGGGCTTCCCGGGCGGCTGACTCATTGCCCCAGCTGGTGAGGTCCGTGGGATTGTAGGGCATGGTGGCCAGACTGGCAACTCCCCAGTCCTTGATGATGTCAGCGACGTTGTCCATGAAGGTACCGCGGTCTATCCCGTAATTGACCCGATTGTAGGTCCAGGCGGGGCTCATAAGATGCGCCGGATTGCCTGTGGAGGCATCGGTCCAATTATTGTCCCTGGCCTCTAGGTAGCCGTAGTCGTAGTAGGCCATGGCCCAAGCCGCGCATGATCCCTGGCTCAATTGATTGCCTACCGCAGGGAAATATGGCTGAGCCGACAGGTCGTAGGATGATTGGGACATGAGGCCGGTCTGCACCGAATCGGTGACCTGCACATTCCCGACCATTTCTGAATACTGGGCGGCCGTGGGAGGAGCCAGCCCTGTGCCGTGACCATCGACGATGACATTGTAGTCGACCCCTTCCATGTAGGTGCCCATGACAGATTCCATCCGAACTGCTTCTTCGGTGGTCATGGCATGTGTTTGAACCGATGGGCCCGATGTTCCCCCTGTGAATGGCGATGCTGTTGTGGCGGGCGATGAGGCGAAGGGTAAAAGCAGTCCAGGCAGCAGCAATACCAGTGCGATGAGGATGTGGTGAGCACTATGGTATTCCCGGTGCATATGTCTGGACTGGCCTCAATGTCATATAAATGGCCTCATATAGGAATCAAAACTGATATCTAAATCGGTAAATATTCCAAACATTTGTAAATAATTATCGGAAAAAATAACGATACGATGCAGAACAGATCATAATTTGAAGAATTCGTAAGATTTCTAAACCTCCTTCGGTGGCGTTTGTAGTGCCCATATCATACCACGTCACTTGCCTCGGCTAACACGGACCTTACCCTTCTTGACGAATAGTATGAAGGAGAAGAAGCCCACCACCAGGATGCCCATTATCACCGCGATGCGGAACCACATCTGATCGAACAGACTTTCCTCAGAGAGGCTCTGTGCCGCCTTTGGCGTTGCCACCGCTTCCTCGGACATTTGGCTCACGCCTTTCGTTGTGGTGGCCGAGACCCGGTAGTAATATGACTGCCCCGCTGTTACGTTGTTGTCCACCCATCTGGTGCCCGGATAATTGGTCACATAGACCGCCTCGCCTGAATCGTTCCCCCGGAAGATGCTGTAGGTTAACACGTTCGCCCCTGCGGGCTGGTTCCAGACCAGGGTGATCCTTCCTTCTGAGCCAGTTGCGACAAGGCCTATGGGCGGATCGATGACCGCCGGAATGGTTACGGACACCACTCCAGTGGCGTTTCCGTCGCCAGCGGCGTTGTATGCTGTGACCTTGTAATAGTAGGTGACTCCCGCCTCCACATCGACGTCCTGGTATCGTGTTTCGGAGACCGTGGCCTCCAGCCTGAGATCTCCCGCTGAGACGCCACTGAATATGTGGTAGCCGATTATGGGCGAATATCCATCGGAAATCGGCGCCGACCAGTTCATGGTGGCCGAGGCCTTGGCCGGCGTTGCCGAGAACGAGATCGGGATCCCCGGATAGGTAAAGGGTTTGGCGTTGGCCTCATTGGAGGCCGGACCTTCCTCGACACCGGTCAGCCCTCTCACCTGGTAATAGTAGGTCTGTCCCAATGTAACGCTGGTGTCGGTCATCTCGGTGACTTCCACGCCGATGAGGAAGGTCTCCGAACCGCTCGAACTTCCCCGATAGACACGATAACCGATGAGCGAAGGCCCATTCGTCTGTGCCGGTATGGTCCATCGTAGGGTGACCTTCTCAACGCCCGGAGTGGCGGTCAGGATGGGCGCGGTGAAGGTGTTGCGATATAGCAGGCTGACCTCGTTCGATGCTGGGCCGGTCCCGGCGGAGTTGACGGCCTTCACCTGATAATAATAGAGGTGACCGGAAACGATCGAGCTGTCGTTGAACTTGGCGGAATCACAGGTCCCGATGGCCACCTCGGAGCCCCGGGAAAGACCGCGCAGCACCTGGTAGGTCAGATGGGTGGAGCCACCATTGTCTATCGAAGGTTCCCATCTGAGAACTGCCTTGGTCCCTACGACGTTGGCGGTCAGATTGACCGGCGCCGAAGGAGATGTCACGATGGTGGCGGTCACTTCGTTCGATGGCATGCTCTCGCCGGTCGCGTTGACCGCGGTGACGAAATAGTACAAGGAACGACCGGAGACGAACGGCCCATCCACATGGTGGTTGGTCTCCACCGACTCCAGGAAGGTCTCCGCTCCGGTGGCGTCCCCGCGATATAACCGATAGGAGGTTGCACCAGTAGAGGCCGACCAGGTCAGATGTATGTCCATACCGTTCGCTTCGGCATTCAGCCGCGAAGGGTCCGGTGCCGGGAACGTGGTAGAACTCGTAGCAGCGTATTGACCTTCCCCGGCTGCATTTACCGCGGCTATATGGTAGTAGTATTTAACCCCGTTGTTGAGCTGGGAATCGGTGTAGGATGTCGCGCCTAAGGAAACCACGTGTTCGTACGGTCCGGTCACCGCGAGAGAACGGTACAGATGGTAAGCATTCACGCTGGCCCCGCCATCATCGGACGGAACTGACCAGCTGAGGGTCACCTGCCTGATACCGGCGACAGAAGTGAAGTGCAAAGGCATGGAAGGCGCCCTCGATGGCACCGCCGACAACGAGTCCGTCGACGGACCTTCGCCAACGGCGTTGGTGGCCGAAACAGCGAAGAAATAGGAGTGGCCGTTGATCAATCCGGATAGGTCATAGGTCCGGGACGAGATGGTCGTGACCAAGGGCATCGAGTCCGGCTGATCTCCCCCATAGACCGAATAATAAACGATCGATGCGCCGCCGTCTGTCACCGGTTCTGACCAGTGCAGGGAGATCGACCGGTCCGACACTTCCGCCTGAAGGAACGTCGGGATGCCGGGAAGGGAGAACGACGTGGCCGACACTTCCTCGGATGGTGGTCCCACGTCGACGTCGTTATAGGCGACCACGCGGTAATAGTAGGTCTCTCCATCGGACATCGGTGAATCGGTGTATGAATTGGAGTTGACATCGCCGACATGCGTTCCCGAGTCCGGTGCGTTTCCGCGGAGTACGTGATATCCCAGCACGGATGAGCCGCCATCGGTGGTTGGGGCGTCCCAAGTGATGATTATGTTTTTCACGCCCGGGGTGGCGACCACCTGCAACGGTGCCGACGGAATGCCGGCAGGCATGACCGAGTCCAGCAAGGCTCGCGGACCCTCACCAACAAGGTTGACGGCCGAAACTGCGTAATAGTAACGTTGGCCATTTATCAGGTCCAGGTCAGAATAGCCCAGTGAGGTGGTGTGTGCCACCAGCACGTAGCTGCCAAGGACCGTCGACCGATAAACGTCGTAGGATCTGATGGGCGAACCGCCATTGTCATCCGGAGCAGACCACGAAAGCTGTACCTGGGAATCGCCCGCGTGGATCGACAGGGAGGTCGGTGCGGTGGGAACGGCGTTCGTCCTCGCGGCAGCGTCGAGGCTGCGCCAGCTCTCTCCCTGTTCATTGATGGCAGACACGGAATAATAATAGGTCGTGCCATCCAGAAGGCCGGTGTCGGTGAACCTGACCTCCGGGCCGAGCGTGGCGATGAGGGACTCACTTGAAACGGTACGTCCGCGATAGAGCCGGTAGCCATCGATCTCTGAGCCTCCATTGGTCAGCGGCGGTTGCCAGGTAAGGGAAACCTGCCTGACCCCACCGGTCGCCAACAATGACTGGGGAGCGGACGGATTGGTCATAGGAACTGCGGAACACTCAGCGGAAAGAGAGCCCTGGCCCACTTCGTTGACAGCGGAGACCGCGTAGAAGTAGCGTATGCCGTTTGTCAATGGTCCGTTCATGTAGGAGGTCGAGGGCACGGTCACATTGCCGGAATAGATGCCTGAGATGGTGCCGAAGAACAACCGATAGGTTTGGACCGGAGAACCGCCATCCGAGCTCGGTATGCTCCATTGTAGTGATACCTGCCTGTCCCCGGCCGTGCAGGTCAGGGAGGCCGGAGCAGAGGGCAGACCGAAGGTCGTGGCGCTGGCCTCGTTCGATTTCAAGCTCTCTCCGATCGAACTAGAGGCGGTGACCCGATAGTAATAGGTGACGCCTGGAGATACCGCCCTATCCACAATGGTCAGCCCCAACCCGACATCCCGGAGGAGCGTCTCCGTTCCGATGGATGTGCCACGATATAGCGAATATTTGGTGAGCGGGGACCCGCCGTCGGAAGCGGGGGCGGTCAATACCATCGTTACGTTGCCCTTTCCGCCGGTCACGGAAGATATGGTCGGTGAAGATGGAACGGTGTGGGGGGTGGCCGATTCGATATCTGTCCATTGACCCTCCCCAGCGGCGTTAACCGCAGCCACCTGGTAATAGTAGGTGATGCCGTTGGTCAGGCCGGTGTGGGCATACGCCGTTCCGGTGCTGAAGGTGTCGATGATGGTCCATGGTCCGGCGGCCGAATTGGACCATTGGACATGATAACGCAATATGGAAGCACCGCCGTTGCTGAATGGAGCGGACCAACCCAAGGACACTCCTCCGTTGCCTCCGGTGGCGATGAGCGAAAGGGGCGCGGAAGGGGTGTAGAACGGTGTCGCGCTGACCGCTGCCGACTGGGAGCCTTCGCCGACCATGTTGACGGAGCTGATCTTGTAGAAATATGCCTGGCCGTTGGTCAGGCCAGTGTCCTGGTAGTCGGTCTCGGAGACGATTCTCAGGAGCACCAGCATGGCGGAGGAGGTCCCTCGGTATATCTTATAAGATGTTACGGGCGACCCTCCGGTATTCTCCGGTGCGGCCCAGCTTAAGGAAATGTTAGAATTGGAGGGCACCGCTCTGATCGATGCGGGCGGGCCGAGGACCGCGGCCGGAGTGCATGGGACCTCGTTGGACAATTGCCCCTGGTCGATGGCGTTTGCCGCCGAGATCCGGTAATAGTAAGTGACGCCGTTAACCAGGTTGAGGTCCTGGTAGGTGGTGGCGGTGACGGTCTGAAGGATGGTCTCCTGCCCGGGAACGACAGATCGGTAGATGTTGTAACCGGTTATCGGTGAGCCGCCATTGAAGGCGGGAGCTGTCCACGTCAATGTCACCTTGGACGCGGAGGCGACCGCCTGAACGTCAAGGAGAGGCCCTGGCGGGGATGCCAGCGTTCCCTGGAACACCGAGCACTTGGGCCCTTCGCCCACCTCGTTCACCGCTGATATCTGATAATAATAGGTCTGGCCTTTGCTCAGCCCACCATCGGTGAAGGTGGTCTGATCAGTGTCGTTCGCGAACAGCAGAAGGGAAGCGGACGTTCCGCGATAGATGCGATAGCCGGATACCGGGGAACCGCCTTCGTTGTAGGGCGGGTTCCATTTCACGGACATCTGCCCGATGGATGCAGTGGCGGAAGGGGCGGTCGGAGCCGAAGGGACGTTGAGGGGCTTAGCAGAGACCGTGTCGGACCGGGGCCCTTCCCCGTTGGCGTTGTGGGCGGACACCGAATAGAAGTAGGTCTGCCCGTTGATGACGATCATATCCTGGTAAGTGCAGGGAGAGGGTGCGAGTTCCATATATCGGTCCATCGACAGGGGATCGACACCTTTGTAGACCGTATAACCAGTAATCTGCAGCCCACCGGTGTCCGTCGGGGCGGTCCATTCGATGGTGACCTTGGCATTGCCTCCCGACGCTGCCGGGTTGGTCGGACGGTCGGGGACCGGTGCCGCGGCGGCGTTCATTGAGAACAATGGCACTAGGAGCAACAGGGCTACCAGAAAGCAAGCGGAATTGTATCTCGACCGGGTCTCACGCATCGGTTTCAGCCCTCAAGGATGTTCAGCTTTCGAGGGGCACCTGTTTATAAAGACGTTGTCTGCCAGTTATCAAAAATTGGAACAGGTCGCAGAAATCACTGGACGACCATTCCGAGACCCGGTTCTATCTTGAAACGGATTTCCTCTTTCGCCTCTGGGATCGATTCCGGATATTTCAGCACATGGACCGAATGGGTGGTCTCCGGCCCGTCCTCGATCACAGCCATGCTCATCCTGGCCTTGGCCTCTTCCCGGATGGTCTCGATCCCGTTCTGCTTCTCGTCGGTCACCAGGATCACTGTGCGGTTCTTGGTCACGGCACCCTTCAGGTAAGAAAGCAATTTGAGGTGCCCGTTCTCATCCAGGTCATTGCCGGTCATGGTGGACAGCCGATCTATGATCATCACCTCATTGAGCAGTTGCGGTGAACGGATCAGGCGGTCTATGTATCCCGACATGGCACGTTCCTTGCGTATGAGCGAATCGATGGGAATATAGAGGATCTTCCTCCCGAGCAGATGGTTCGCCATCAGATATCCGGAACCGTACATCTGCTCGATGAAATCGCTGGTGGCGTTCTCGGTCGAGATGTAGGTGACACCGACCCCGTTCTGCAGGAACCCATAGGTGAGGCGCTGGACGAACTGTTCCACGCCGGAACCCTTCTTTCCCTCGATGAGGACGATGGAACTGCGGGGGAATCCCCCACCGAGCAAAAGGTCCAGATCATCCCTGTCCAGAGCTACCGGCACCACTGTGGAGCGGTCCGGTCCCGGTCTTTGCGGTATGATGAGATGATCGTCAGGCACATCCAGATCTGGATTGATGCCTTTGGGAACGGGATCGAGATCCAGGTCCATCCCCGATGGGTCTGGCGGACGACTGGCCGGAGATCCACCCAGCCCCTTGCCCTCCTTGCCGGGCGAAGGTGTTGATTGGGACAATATGTTCGGGTCGTCGCCAAAGGCTTCCGGCCGGATGATGGCATCGGTCTCGGGATCGAACTCTGCCACATCCCGGTCCTTGGGAGGGCGGTTATTTTTTCTGGCCGATTCAAATATGGTATCCGGAAGCGGCGCCTTTCTTATGCCTTCGATGATCTCCTCATCCTCAGCCGTATCGAAGGACGGTTCGGACCTGTTCTTGGCGGGGAAAGAGAGAGATATGCTCGGAATGAATGACCATCCGGGAAGGATCGTTATGACCTTCATGCCGGTGTCTGAGGGCGAACCATGCCCATTTGTTTTTGAACTGTGGGATTCAAGCTGGTCAAGGTCCAGGCTCTCGAGATCCTCGAGAGACAGGCCATCGGGAGGTACATCTACCTCATCCTCTTCCTTTCGTTTCCTGGACCTGTTCTTCTTGTCAAAGAAGGTGATTGAAATGACCGGGAGGCTGGCAAAGGAAAGAGGAATCATGATTCCTTTGGATAGCATGGCGCACCTCCCTGGGTTTTCGAGGACGTCTCCATTATGTTGTTGAGATTCTCCCTATTCTTAAAGTGACTTTGCCTGCGATTATCATACGAGATAATATGGTCTGTCCCATGAGGAGATATCTTGAACGATAGCAGACGGGTTCGGCCGATTCCTACCCCGAAGATGGCCATTGCAGCCTAGGGATCAGCTATGTCAATACTGCTGGGAATGCAAATGAGTGGCGTTCCTCTTAATAATAAATATCGGTTCTCGATATACAAGCCATTACCTGTCAATAAATTTCAATCCTTCACAATAGATATTAGTAATCAAACCCTTTCCGGTGTGGGGTAATATGTCCGAAAACGTGATCGAGGTCAAGGATCTAGTCAAAAAGTACGGCGACCTGAGCGCCGTCAATGGCATCAGTTTCGAGGTCCACCCTGGGGAGGTCTTCTCCATTTTGGGACCCAATGGTGCGGGGAAAACCACCACTGTGGAGATCATGGAATGCCTGCGCCAGCCCACGTCCGGATCGGTCACGGTGCTCGGGAACGACATCAATCATCAGCAAAAGGAGATCAAGAAGAGGATCGGCGTGCTGCCTCAGGATTTCCATTCCTATGACCTGCTGACCGTCAAAGAGAGCATCGAATATTTTGCGGGCCTCTATGACAAGAGTCTGCCCACGGACGATCTCATCAAGGCGGTCAATCTGGAAGAGAAGAGGAACGAGATGTTCAAGAACCTGTCCGGCGGACTGAAGCAGAGGGTGGGGGTCGCCATCTCCATGGCCAACGACCCGGACATAATATTCCTGGACGAGCCCACCACCGGTCTGGACCCCAAGGCACGACGGGAGGTGTGGGACGTCATCCGCAACCTGAAGTCGAGGAACAAGACGGTCATTCTGACGACGCATTACATGGAGGAGGCGGAAGTGCTCTCCGATCGGGTCGCGATCATGAACTCTGGCAGGTTCATCGCCTTCGGGACTCCGAAGACGATCATAGAGGAGCATGGGATCGGTTCACTGTGCATAATCAAGGGTGCCTCATCCGCCGCCAAAGAATCTCTCACGCAGGCCGGACTCTCCTATGATTCGAAGAACGGCGATTTGTGGATCCATGTCGAGGACAGGACCGTGCTGCCAAAGATCGTAAGGACGCTGGCCGAATCAGGTTCGATGTATGACGAGATCCTTCTGAAACGCTCAACGCTGGAGGACGTGTTCCTCAAGCTGACCGGACGCAAGATAAGCGAGGAGGTGGAGTCATGAAGAACCGGGTCCTGATCGACTTCGTGGCCACCGGCAAGATGTTCTTCAGGAACAAAGGCGGGGTCTTTTGGACCCTGGCGTTCCCGGTGTTCCTGATATTCATCTTTGGTGCGATCTTCGCCAACAGCGGTGCCCCCTCGAACTATACCATCTATGTGCAGGACAACACCGCAACGCTTGAAGGACAGAACTCGACCGGATATCAGCAGGTGATCCTGCCGCTGCAGTCCACCGGAGTCGTCTCGGTGGTGAACGTCTCGACCCACCAGGACCTGGACCAGTATATCAAGAACAACTCCTTGAGCAATGTTCTGGTCATCCCGGCCAACTTCAGTCTGGCGCCGATCCCTGGCACCACCGGTCAGGTGTTGCTGCGGGTCGATCCGACATCCGGTTCGGCCAGGGTCGTGCAGAGCCTCGTCTCATCGCTGGCCGATGCCACCAATCTGCATATCGCGAACGGCACCCAGATAATGTCGGTCGGTTCTGGACAGATCAACCAGAAAGGGCTGAGCTACATCGACTTCTTCCTACCGGGAATCATGGGCATGACCATCATGACCACCTGCACGCTCTACATGCAGGGGCTCCAGTCCCGATTCCGGTCGACCGGTATCTTCCGGAAGCTGGCCACGACCCCGTTCACCAGGATGGAATGGTTGCTGTCCCATGTCCTGTGGTACACTGTGGTCTGTTTCATGTCCATTGCGGCGATCATGATCGTGGGCATGCTGGCCTTCAACGTGCACATGACCCTGACGATCGAGGCGGTGGCGCTTATAGTGGTCGGCGCGGCGATGTTCACCGGTCTGGGCATGCTGCTGTCCCGGTTCGCCAAGGACGAGGAGACGGCCAACGCCGCCGCATCCGCGGTGACCTTCCCGATGATGTTCCTGTCGGGATCGTTCTTCCCGCTGGAGCAGATGCCCAGCTATCTCCAGGAGGTTTCCAAGGTGCTCCCGCTGACGTACCTCAACAATGGACTGAGGGACACCATGGTCTATGCCAACAGCAGCTCGGCCATCGGCAACCTAGCGGTCATCTCTGTGATCGCCTTGGCGTTCATACTGCTGGGGGCTTACATCTCCAAGTGGAAGGAAGAATGATCTTGTTCGAAGCCCTTTACAAACTCTTTCCATCATTCTTTATCTGACCAGCAGCTTTTATCGAACTCGTTCTCCACCCATTCGAGGACTTCACCAGCCGCATCGAGAAGCTTGCCAACCCTCTCCCGGTCCGGGTCCTGCCAGTACTCCCCCTTGTGAATCAGACAGCACTCGCTTTTGATATCTTCCACCATCTCAGAGATCTCCGGTGGCGTCTCGACGAGAAGGGCTAGACCCTCCAGGTCGATGGTCTCATGAGGCTGCAAGCCTTTATCAATGGCGACCGCGCGCAGGGAATAGACCAAGCTCATCTGGGCATGCAATAGTGCGAATCGATGGTAGGACATCTTGAACATGTCCAATGCAGAATCGTATTCCCGTTCCGCCCGAGCCATCCATTCAGCAGACTCCATGTTCAATCTATGACCCCTAACGATAAGGGACTTATTGCTTCCATCATATCAATATTACTCTGTCCCGGAAAGAAGGAATATCCTCTTTATGATCATGACAGGACGAATCCAACTTCCACACATCTCATCCTTATTTCAGAATCTTCTAAGAATGATGCCGCATGATGAGGTGTGAATCGGCACCCACCGTCTGATTGAAATGAAGGTGAACAGTTTTTAGTGAAACCAGCACCATGGACTTAATGAAAACTTCTTCAATCCTCAACCATTAAATTCGGAATATCACATCCTCTTCGGGGAAGATTGTGAAAAGAAGGAACCGGGGCATTTCCGTGATAGCGACCGCATTGATCGTTTTTGCGGTGACGTTCCCCTCGTTCGTCTTGGCCAATCCAAGCATGGCCCTTCTTGATGGACCGGGTGATATTAGGACCAGTCCTAGTATCGGATATCAGGACGTTCCCTTCGATTATCATGTAACGATAACCAATAGCGGAAATGAGTCGCTCCACGTGACAGAGATCATCCTCAAGATCTCGTGGCCAGATCAGAATTGGATGTTTCCTGAATACCCGATCCCGAGCGAGACCTACAAGATATTCAGTGGAGACCAGGTCCTGAAGCCGGGAGAGAACCATGAATTCAGGAACAAGGTTACATCTGGATTCTTCGGGGGTGGATTCGCCGTCACCGTCACCGTAAGCGGCAGAAGCGAGAGCAATGATTTGCTCTCCACCCAAAGATATACGACGACCATAAGCTTCGACTCACGCTCCAATGCACCGGTCGACAGGACGGTTTGGTTCCCACTTCTGTTGCCCATTTTCTTCGGTGCTTTCTGGGTTGGCTTCTACATACGGAAATCATACTGGAGCGTGGAGATAGACAACGCCATGAAGAATGGAAATCCTGGAGATATCGGATTTGGCAAATG
>DASXVU010000018.1 GCA_036504055.1 Methanomassiliicoccales archaeon
TCGTGTTCGTCACCGCGGGCATGGGAGGGGGGACAGGCACCGGGTCTGCGCCGGTCGTTGCGGAGATGGCGCGGAGACAGGGAGCGCTTGTGATCGGCATAGTGACCCTCCCGTTCAAGGCCGAGGGCAGGATCCGGATGGAGAACGCCATGAAGGGCCTGAACCGCCTGAGGGAGCACTGCGACACCACCATCGTGGTCCAGAACGACAAACTGCTGGAACTCGTGCCCAGACTGCCCATCGAGGCCGCGTTCAAGGTGGCGGATGAGGTGCTCATGCAGAGCATCAAGGGGATCACCGAAGTGGTCACCAAACCGGCGCTCGTCAACCTTGATTTCAACGATATCCTGACCATAATGAAGAACGGCGGTATCGCCATGATCGGCATCGGCGAGGCTGTCACCGATGACAACGACCGCGTCAACAAGGCGGTGAACGATGCCCTGAGCTCCCCGATGCTGGGAGATGTGGACCTTCATGATGCCAAGGGCGCTATGATCAGGGTCGTGGGCGGGCCGGACATGACCGTGACCGAGGCGGAAAGGGCCGCGGAACTGGTCAGCCAGGCGGTCAATCCGCGGGCCAGGGTCATCTGGGGATGCGCAGTGGAGCCGTCGATGAAAGGGAAGCTCAGCGCCATGGTGATCATAACCGGCCTGAAGCAGAACGCCATTTCCGGAAAGCCAGAACCGGCCAACTGTCCACCTGCGCCGTCCAAGTCGCCGTCCAGGGCCTGGTGAGCAAGGCAGATGGTCGTCAAGGCGAAACGGGGACGCCGTCGGTACATCGCGTTCGAGACAACCGATGTAATCGATGCGGAGACGGTGTCTCGGGAGATCATCTCTAGCGCCGTCCGTTTGGGGGTCAAACCTCCGAAGCTCATCCAATTCGAGGGCAGGCGGGGCATCGTCCGCTCCTTGGAACCGGAGAAGGAGGCGACGTTAGAGCTGTTAAACACGGCCGCCCTGCCGATGAGGACCCTCCGAACCTCGGGCACCCTCAAGACCCTGAGAGAGCGCTATTTCGTTCTGAAGGATGACCTCGGCAAGGCGTCCGAAGGAGGACGGCGGAACCCCCGCTGAGCGGCACATATCGACATTGCCAGCATGCCTCAGGAACAGGTGTGAAACTACCCAACAAATATATAGCCGAGGATAACTTAAGGGAATGTCGTAACGCGTTCGAAGGAGTGATTAGATGCAACCAGGACAAATGGCATACGATCGGGCCATAACTGTGTTTTCGCCGGACGGAAGATTGTTCCAGGTGGAGTACGCTAGGGAGGCGGTCAAGCGCGGGACCACAACCGTCGGTCTGAAATTCAAGGACGGAGTGGTATTGATTGTGGACAAGAGGATAGCCAGCAGGCTCATGGAACCAAAGTCCATCGAAAAGATATTCAAAATAGACCATCACATCGGCTGCGCGACCTCAGGGCTTGTGGCCGACGCTAGGATCCTAGTGGACCAGGCCAGGGTCATCGCCCAGGTGAACAAGATCACCTATGACGAGAACATGGGCGTGGAAGAGCTTGTGAAACGTATCTGCGACTATAAACAGAACTACACCCAGTACGGCGGCGTCAGGCCGTTCGGGACTGCCCTTCTGGTCGCCGGCGTGGACGAGCTCGGTGAGCACCTGTTCGAGACTGACCCGAGCGGAGCGCTAGTTTCCTACAAGGCGGGCAGCATCGGGGCCGGCCGTAACGTCGTGATGGAAGTCTTCGAAGAGCTGTATGCAGAAGGCATGGAGATGGAAGCCGCAGTGGAGTTGGGCCTCAAGGCGCTGAAGAAGGCTACCGAGGAAGAGAAGCTCAACCCGAAGGCCGTGGAGATCGGTATCGTAAGGCGCGGGGAGAACTTCCGCCGCCTGGACGACAACGAAGCAGAGACCTATATCCAAAGGGTCAACGCCGCGTGATCGGTGTCTGGATGGTAGACATCGAGGACGCGATCATCGCGAAGCTGGAATCCCACGGGGAGACCTTTGAGATCCTGATCGACCCGAAGGTGGTCAATCTCCTCAAGGAGGGGAAAGACCCCAACCTAGTCGATTATATGGTCATAGACGAGGTCTTCAAGAATGCCCACAAAGGAACGAAAGCTCCCGAAGAGAAGATCAAGGAGATCTTTGGCACGAACGATGTGGTCGAGGTCGCCAAGCAGATCATACTCAAGGGAGAGATCCAGTTAACCGCCCAACAGCGAAAAGAGATGCTGGAGAACAAGCGGAAGCGGATCGTCTCCGAAATAACCAGGAACGCCATCAACCCCCAGACCGGGGGACCGCACACGGCCGAGCGCATATCCATGGCGATGGATGAGGCCAAAGTGCACATCGACCCCTTCAAACCGGTGGAGCAGCAGATCAACCAAGTGTTAGACAAGCTGAGGCCGCTGATACCGATCCGATTCGAGAAGATCAGGATCGCGGTCAAGCTCTCCGGTGACGAGTATGGCAAATGTTATGATGATATCATCCACTTCGGGAAGATCATCAAGGAAGAATGGGAACCCAACGGTTCCTGGATCGGTGTGGTGGAGATCCCTGCAGGGATGAGGGACGACTTCTACGGGCGTTTGAACGAAAAGACCAAGGGGAACGCGCAGACGAAACAGCTCAAGGGCTGAGCGTTCGTTGCTTCGACGGAAGGGAAGGTTTTTAAACCAATCAGGATTTGCATGAAGATGTGGTCAAATGAATAGAGAAGGTGCAGGTGGAGACCGGGAGATCGTGATCCCCGGAGATCTGCTCGATGCGAGCGGCCTTAAGGCCGGAAGCGGCGCCTATGCCGTGGAGGGCAAAGTGTTCGCCGCTCAGTTGGGCATCAAGAGCGTAAAGTCAAATTTTGTGAATGTCATTCCCCTGGGTGGGAGATACATACCGGCCACTGGCGACAGTGTGATCGGCAAGGTGATCGACATAGGACCGTCGAACTGGCTCATTGATATCAATTCCCCTTACCCGGCCCCGTTGCACGTCAACGAGGTCCCGTGGAGGGTGGAGTTCGGTGACACGTCCAAGTACCTCAACGTAGGCGACACCCTGCTGGCAAAGGTGTTGATGGTGGACGAGACCAAGAGGGTCCAGGTCACGATGAAGGAGCAGGGCCTGCGCAAGCTGTCCGGCGGTCAAGTGATCGATATATCATACACCAAGGTGCCCAGAGTGATCGGGAAGGGAGGCTCCATGATCCAGCTGATCAAGAGCCACACCAACTGCCGCATCTTCATCGGGCAAAACGGAAGGATCTGGCTGGACGGGGAGATCGAGAGCATGGTGACGGCGATCCACGCGATCCGCATGATCGAGGAAGGCGCCCAGCAGTCCAGGCTCACGGAGAAGGTAAAGGAATATCTCGAGTCGATGACGAAATCAAATTGATCTGGTGAACTTATGAGCGGAAATACAGGTGTCAAACTCATTGATGACAATGGGATCAGAATAGACGGAAGGAAGGTGGACGAGCTGCGGCCCATCAAGATTGAGGCCGGCGTCCTAAAGAGCGCGGACGGCTCCGCCTACGTCGAGATCGGCAAGAACAAGGTCCTGGCGGCGGTATACGGCCCCAGGGAGTGCCACCCCCGGCACATGCAGAACCCGGCCAAGGCGATAGTCCAATGCAAATACAACATGATCGCGTTCTCGGTCGGCGACCGCAAGAGGCCGGGACCGGACCGGAGATCAGTCGAGATCTCCAAGATCATATCCGAGGCCTTAGAGTACGTGGTCTTCACCGAAAGCTTCCCCCGGACCTCGGTGGACGTTTACATCGAGGTGCTGCAGGCCAACGCCGGAACGAGATGCGCTGGACTTACCGCGGCCTCGGTCGCATTGGCTGACGCGGGGATCCCGATGAAGGACCTGGTGCCGGCAATCGCCGTCGGCAAGGTCAACGACCAGGTGGTCCTGGACCTGAACAAGGAAGAGGACAACTACGGTCAGGCGGATGTCCCGATCGCCATGATCCCGCGCACCGGAGAGGTTCTCCTGTTGCAGATGGACGGCCACTTGACCGTCGCCGAGTTCAACCAGGCGATGGACTATGCGGTCCCGGCATTGGAACAGGTCTACCAGATGCAGAAGGACGCGTTGCGCCGAAGGTATGCCATCACCGAGACTGCCGAGGAAGCGGCGGCCGAGGAACAGAACCCGTCCGATTCCCAGGAGGCCTAAGGATGGCACGCTCTGTCGTATCTGAGATCAAGAGGGACCACATCCACAAGCTCATCGCCAAGGGCAAGCGGGTGGACGGAAGGGTCTGGGACGAGTTCAGGCAGATCTCCATCGAGACCAACTACATCGAGACCGCCGAGGGTTCGGCCCGGGTCAAGCTGGGCAACACCGACGTGCTGGTCGGGGTCAAGATGGGCATCGGAGCACCGTTCGGGGACACCCCGGACAGGGGAGTGCTCTCCACCAACGCCGAACTGATCCCGATGGGATCACCAAACTTCGAGGCTGGCCCGCCAGACGAGAACTCGATCGAGTTGGCCAGGGTGGTCGACCGCGGTATCCGGGAGTCTGGAATGATCGACCTCGAGAAACTGTGCATCGAGAAGGGCAAGGAATGCTGGATCAACTTCATCGACATCTATGTTCTCGACTATGACGGGAACCTGTTCGACGCAGCAACCCTGGGAGCTGTCGCAGCTCTCAAGACCTGCAAGGTCCCAGCAGCAGAGAATGGCAAGGGCGAGGACTTCATGATGCCGATCAGAACAATGCCCATATCCTGTACGGCCGTACAGATAGAAAACGTTATATTGTTCGATCCGACTCTCGACGAAGAAAAAGTGGCGTCGGCTAGATTGACGGTGACCACTGACGAGAACGGTGACCTCAGGGCCATGCAGAAGGGTCTGCGCGGCGCCTTTACAATGGATCAGGTCAAGAACATAATCGAGACCTCCCAGAGACTAGGCAATGAGCTGAGAAAGCTGGTAGGGTGAAATCGATGGCAAAGAGAACAGAGAAAGCAGGAACCGCCGGAAGGTACGGAGCAAGATGCGGTGTCGTCACCAGGAAGACGACCAGGGACATTGAGGCAATCGAGAGATCGAAGTCCGAGTGCCCCACATGCCACCATATGAATGTCAAGCGGGTATCCACCGGGATCTGGCAATGCCGGCACTGCGACGCCAAGTTCGCGGCCGCCAGCTACACGCCGACCATAAAGAAGATCACCTCAAAGGAGGTGCTGGCCCAGAAGGCTCAGCTCGGCGGAGGCGAACAGCACGTATAAGTGCGGGAACTGCGACAAGCCCATCCGATCGAACGTCAATGCGGTCGGTATGCAGTGCGAAAATTGCGGCTCCAAGATCTTCTACAAGGAACGCCCGAACGTCAAGAAGGTCATAAAGGGAAGATGAGCGGGATGCTCCGGGCCACCCTAAAGGTCCGCACTGGCCACGCCAACACTATCCTGGCATCGATCTCGCCCGAGGCGGGCAGGGAGATACCGAGGACCAAGGTCGCGGCCCATGTGGAACCGGGCCAGGTGGTCCTGAAAGTAGAAGCAACCGATTTGGCCGCCATGAGAGCGGCGCTCAACTCCTACCTCCGATGGATGCAGATCGCGGAGGAGATGAGCATAACATCAGGTGAGTGACATGGACGATATCAGCCCCAAACTCCAGAACCAGATCGCACAATTCCAACAAGTGCAACAGCAGCTCCAGCAGATCCTGAACCAAAAGTTCCGGATGGAATCCCAGCTCAAGGAAATGGACCTCACCATCGACGAGCTAAAGAAGACACCGGAGGACAGCCCTGTCTACAAGAACGTAGGCGCGCTGATGATCAAGGTGTCCGACCGCGAATCCCTGCTGAGGGAGATCGAGGACGACAAGGAGACCTCCGAGGTCCGCGTAAAGTCGCTCGACCGGCAGGAAAAGATGCTCCGCGAAAAGTACCAGCTGATGCAGGAGCAGATATCCAAGGCCATGGGCAGCGGCGCTCGTCCGTCCGAAGGTTCGGACGACAACTGAAACCACATTTTTGGGACCATTGTCCCTTCTTTCATTCTTTTGACGTACATCCATACCATATCCAGAGTTCGAAACATGGAAATATTGACCGCCCATACCATCTGAACATGCTCACGATGATCGCAGAGAGGCTCAAGCAAGGTCGGAAGGTCATCTTGCTTCACGGCAACGCCGACCCGGACGCGCTGGGATGCGGCTACGCGATCGCCAAGGCGTTCCCCGATGCGGACATATGCGCCCCCGGAGGTCTGGACAAGATCTCCAAGGTCATCGCGATGAAGCTCAACCTCAAGGTCCTGGACCGGATGGACATGACCGAATATGACCAGGTGGTCGTGGTGGACACCTCGTCGCCGGACCAGCTTGGAGAGTTCTCTTCGGTGCCAGCCAATGCCATAATCATCGACCATCACGCCCGTTCGGACCGCTGGGGGGACCGGACCTACTATTGCGATGACAAGAAGAAGAGCTGCGCGGAGATCGTATACCAACTGTTGCGGGTAGCCGGGATCGGGATCGAACGGGATGTCGGCCTGGCACTGCTGGCGGGCATGCTGACGGATAGCGGCCATTTCCGATACTCCAATGCGGGCCTGCTGCGTTCATTCGCCGACCTGATGGAAGAGGCCGGTCTGGAGATCGACGAGGTCACCTCGGTGACCGACCTGGAGCCGGACGTTTCCGAGAGGATCTCGCAGCTGAAGGGGGCACAGCGCATCCGCTTCGACCGCGTGGGCGACCGCATCGTGGCCATATCCGTCGGCAGCGCCTATGAGAGCTCGGTGTGCAAGGGCATGCTGGCGATCGGCGCGGACGTGGCGTTCGTGGGTTCCCAGAGGGACCAGAGCTTCCGGTTGTCGGCCCGGGCCAGGCCGGAGATGGTGCGCATGGGGTTCCATCTGGGAAAAGTGCTGGAGAACATCGGCGTGGAAACGTCCAACGATGGGGGCGGCCACGGAGGCGCGGCCGGCCTGGTCGGAGTTGGGGATGTGGAGGCCATCCTGAACATCTGCATGCAACGCGCCATGGACTTTTTGAGAGAAAAGAAACGGAGCAGGGAATCCCTGTCCCCGTGAGCTCTAGACCGCAGAGCTCATCTCATCGACTTGACACTGCTGACGATCTCCCTTATCCGCACCAGGCTCTCGGGCTTCTTCACGAAGTATTCCCTGGTCGGTGCCAGTATGTCCGCCAATGTCTCTGCCACTGCGTTCTTCAGGTCCATCGCATGCAATTTGCCGTTCAGGTAGGCCTGTTCCAAATCTTCGTATGATGCGAAGGAGACATTGCCGCCGAACTTCTCCGGCCGTTTGATGTCTATCCTGTCGACACGCTCGAAGATCACTATCCGGGCGATGGCCAATACCGGATTCCCTTCGGCCTCGGGAGGGCAGAAGGCCTTTCCGATCTTCCTCTTGATGTCCTCCGGTAGGTCGTGGATCAGGATGCCGCTGTCCGGGTCGCTCTTGGACATCTTCGAGGCGAGAGGGTCCATGCGGTTGCCTCCCTTGAGCCCAGGCAGCAACGGGGTATGAACCGCCACCGGTTTCTTCATGCCCATCTTCTCCGCCCCCTCCCTGGCAAGCATATGCACCTTGCGCTGGTCCATGCCCGCGTAGGCGACGTCCACCTTGAGCATGAAGATGTCGGTCGCCTGCAAAAGGGGGTAGATGAACTTGGAGGAATCCAGTTCGGCCTCTTCCTCCGTCCTCCCCATGATGGAGAGGGCCCTCTTGACCCGGGACAGGGAGGCGCTCTTGCCGGTCTTGATCACAACCTCCCAGTAATCAATGTCATCCATTATGTCGGAGGCCAGGACGAACTTCACCTTGTCCCTCGGCACTCCCAGCGCTTCGAAGCAATCCTTCATGTATTCTGCGCAATCCCTGATGTTCTGTATATCCCCGCCGAGCTTGTCATTGATGTAGGCATGCCAATCGGCAAAGAATATGATGAACTCGAAACCGGCATCGATGAAGTTCCTCACCTTCTGGGTGACGACCATCCATCCGATGTGCACCAGACCGGAAGGCTCGAAGCCGACATAGCCCCGGGGAGCGGCCTTGGAGGATAGCAGTGCCATCAGCTCTTCCGACGTGATGATCTCCTCGGTGTTCCTGGCGATCAGCTTGAAACGCTCATCTGGTTGCATATTATCACGGCCAAATCGGCGGACGATTATTAAGCATTATTTGGCATCGGTCGGGAATGCGGATCATGAGAACGGATGTTATTTCACGCCCCATCCGATGTTAACGATAATAAGCAGTGCTGTCTAGTGGATGGATTCTTATCAGAATCAGACGGGCCAGACCTTCCGTTCATTTAGCTCAGAAATGCGCTATCATGCCCTGCCAGATGCGACGAACTAACGGTTCATGATGAAAGGTGCATCTGACGAGCATATCAGGTTTTTCCGAGATATTTGTCGAATTTCAAAGACTTTAATTATTAGTTTGTCTATAGACTGCCGCCTTGATAGCCAAGAGCATGAACAATAAACGAACAGTGCTACCCGGTATGCGGGATCCTGTTCATTTTGTTCCAGCTCCGGGGCAAATGACAATGATGGCCTGAAAGGTCGCGGAATTCGTCCGGCACCATGTCAGGCCGCGCACATCTTCGGACCCAAGGGAAAAGGCAACCAGCTAGAAGGTGAGGTAACAAATGTCGCCAGCAGTGAAGAAGGAAAAGGTGAAAACGGGCAAGAGGGAAGAATCGATCGAGATGGCCCAGTCTGGAAAGGTAAAGATGGTCGATTTCAAGTTCATCGACCTGCCGGGCATGTGGCAACACGTATCGATCCCCGCTAGCCAATTGAAGGACCAGTTCGAAGAGGGACACGGCTTCGATGCATCTAGCATCCGTGGATTCGCGCACATACATGAGAGCGACATGCTGCTCATGCCGGACCCGGAGACCGCCGTTGTTGACCCGGTCTGCAAGATCCCCACCCTGAGCATCATCTGCGATGTAGCAGAACCGCTCTCGGGAGAGAGATACAGGCGTGACCCAAGGTACATCGCTCAGAAGGCAGAGGCCTTTGTCAAATCATCTGGCATCGCCGATGCCGCGTATTTCGGACCGGAATTGGAGTTCTTCATCTTCGACTCCGTCGCCTTTGACCAGAACCAGCACTCTGGGTACTATTTCATCGATTCCGAAGAGGGCGTCTGGAACTCGGGTAACATGGACGGCCCGAACATCGCCCACCGGCCGAGGAACAAGGAAGGTTACTTCCCGGTCCCGCCGACCGACTCGCTGCAAGACCTGAGGTCTGAAATGGTCCTCAAGCTCATGGAGACCGGTATCGAGTGCGAGATCCACCACCACGAGGTCGCCACTGCCGGACAGGGAGAGATCGGAATGAAGTTCAGCACCCTGACCACCATGGCGGACAAGGTCATGATGTACAAGTACATCCTGAAGAACGTGGCACACGAGCATGGCAAGACATGCACCTTCATGCCGAAGCCGCTGTTCGGCGACAACGGTACCGGCATGCACGTGCACCAGTCCCTGGGTAAGAAGGGTGAGAACCTGTTCTACGATGCCAAGGGTTACGCCCAGCTCTCGCAGACCGCCATGTACTACATCGGCGGACTGCTGGCCCACTCAGCAGCATTGTTGGCACTGACGTCCCCGTCGACCAACTCGTACCGCAGGCTGGTACCGGGATTCGAAGCGCCGGTGAACCTGGTGTACTCGGCAAGGAACAGGAGCGCGGCAATACGTGTGCCGGTCTGCCAGAAGTCACCAAGGGCCAAGAGGATCGAGTACCGGCCCCCAGATGCCTCCAGCAACCCTTACCTAGCGTTCTCTGCCATGCTCATGGCCGGTCTGGACGGCATAAAGAGGAAGATCGACCCGGGCGAGCCCCACGACATGGACCTGTTCGAGCTCTCCAAGGAGGAGGCCAAGGGCATCAAGACCGTGCCGGGCAGCCTGGAAATGGCGCTCAACAACCTCGAGGCGGACCACGACTTCCTGCTGCGCGGAGATGTGTTCACCAAGGACATGGTCGAGACCTGGCTCGACTACAAGAGGACCAAGGAGAACGACGCCATACGCCTCAGGCCGCACCCGTACGAGTACTTCCTGTACTACGACTGTTAGTGACGACCAGCGGGTCCAAACCACTTCCCTTTTCTCCTTTTTGTTCCACCGCTTTCACAAAACCATAATACCGATATTGGCGATACACCTCCGTCCGGTCGGCGTGATCAAAATGGATGGACTTGGATATCCCGCGAACCGCAGCCATGCATTGGCATACCTTTTGGCCACCATTCTCTGCCTGGCCCTGGCGCTAGTCATCGTCCTTATGTCCCCGCCTTTCGACCCGAGATTGCTGCTGGTGGCCCTTTCCTTCCCGATATTGGGCGGATTGATCAAGTTCGGCGACCAGTCCTATGATTCGGAAAGGTTCAGCAAGCGGGCCTCACTGGCATTGGCCCTGCCCGGCGGACTCCTTATGGGCTCCCTGATCCTGTGGGATAAGAGTTCCGCCACCATCTTCATAGGGATGCTGATGGCATTGCTCATAACGGCGAAGTATGACAACCTGGCCTTTCAACTGGGATTCGCCGTGACCTCCATCTTCGCGCTGGTCTCTTTCATCAACTTCCCGAACAACGTCGACCTGGTGGGGGCAGGCATGATCTTCCTAAGCGCGTTTGCCGATGAGGTGGCGAGCGACAACGCCGACAGGTCAAGGTCAGGTTCGAGCCTCGGGCGCCTGATGAAGGAGAGGCCGTTCATGAAAGTGGCGGTGCTCGTCCTTTGTGCCGTCGGGATTATCAACTCCTTCGCATATCTCTTTGCGTTCTTGGCATTCGACCTGGCCTATTCGTTCGTGGAAAGGATCCCTGCGGAGTGATAGTAATTGGAAGGATTTCACACGGTTATAGTGGGGGCCGGCCCTGCCGGTTCCTCGGTGGCCTCCTGGCTCCGCCCGAGTCTGAAGGGAGATCATCAGATCCTGATGCTGGAACGTCTTCCGGAGTCCAAGTTCGACCGGTATCACCGTATGTGCGGCGAGGGCATCAGCCATGCCGGCCTCAGGGAGGCGGGATGCCTGGACCGCAGGTTCATCGTCGATACCATCACCAAGGCGGTGGAACACTGGCCGGAGGATATCGTTATCGAGACCCGGCTCAGGGGATACATCATCGACCGGGCCCGGGTCCTAAGGGAATTGAGGGAGAGGTTCACCGACCAGGGAGGATTGGTATCGGTCGACACGGTCGACTCGATCAGGAAAAATGGATCGGAGTTCGTCCTAGGGCTGACATCAGGCCAGGAGATGAAATGCAAGTACCTGGTCGGAGCCGACGGCGCCCAGTCGCGGGTCCGCACTGAACTGTTCCGGGACCAGGAGGTCACCAAGATCTGGGCGGTGCAGGCGGTCCTGGACGAGCGGCCGGAGAGGATGACGATCCATTTCCATTACGATCACCGATATGGGGGCGGCTACCGATGGGTGTTTCCCAATGGCAACACCAGCCGCATAGGGTTCCCCCGGGGGACGGACAAGATCCCGGAAAACGCACTGGAGGTGCACCAGCGTGCCATCCCGATCGGGAGGATGGACAGGATCGTCTCGGGCAACGCATGCATCGTTGGAGATGCTGCCGCCATGGCCAATCCAGTGTCCTTCGGAGGGATCAGGACCGCCCTGATCTCCGGCAGGATGGCGGCAATGGCCATCGCCAAGGAGGACCTGGGACAGTACCAGGTCTCCTGGAAACGTTCCGGTTTCGCCGACCCCGTCTTCATGGAAGGCTACCGTGCCCTGGCGGCAATGTCGAACGAGGAAATGGCCAGATCGATCCGCCCCTACAAGGGCGGGGTGACGGCGTTCAATCATGCCAAGGCCATCCTAAAGTATCCTGAGTTCCGAGTGCTCTACCGTTCATACGGTCTTTCTCTAAGGTACGGGTGGTAATGTGGAAGTCAAGAAATGCGATGTTCTGGTGGTCGGTTCAGGACCGGCCGGTAGCGGGGCAGGAAGAGCGGCCGCCGAGAGCGGGGCCAAGACGATCGTCATCGATCGGAAGAAGGAGATAGGCACTCCGGTCCAATGCGGCGAGGTCATCGGACGGTCGGTCCTGGCCATGACCGATATAAGGATACCCAGGTATGCCAGGTGCTGTGAGCAGGAATTCACCAGGTTCATAGTCGACCGCACCGTCCAGATCGATAATCACGAGGATTACTGGAGGAGCCTGACCGTGGAAAGGAAGCTTTTCGACAAGTACCTGGCGGAGAAGGCGGCCCGGGGAGGGGCCTCGGTACAATCCGACGCCCGCCTGCTGGACATCGAGACCGAAGGGGAGGGCATCGCTTCCTGCAGCCTGATGGTCCGGGGGGAGAAGGTCGCTGTCGAACCGAAGATCGTGATCGCGGCCGACGGTGTCCATTCCTCGGTGGGCAAACTGATGGGGAAGGAGCTTTTCCCTTCCGGATCGGTGGCCAGGGGCGTCGAGTATGAGATGGTGTCCAAAAAGAGGCTGCCTCCCTGCATGCAGATCTTCATCGAGCCGGAGATCGGCCTCGGCTATGGCTGGATCATACCCAAGGGCTCCCATCGGGCGAACGTTGGGCTGGGCTTCGTGGGAGGGACCGAGTCGAGAAAGGACGTCCTCACCGACTGGATCGTTTCGAACCCGATCGTGGCCCAATACTTCGATCCCGAGAAGATACTCGAGGTGAAGACAGGCGATGCCCCGGTGCCAGGATTCCTTGGCGGACCGTCGTCCGGCAACGTCCTTTTTGCTGGTGACGCGGCCGGTCAGACATTGGCGTTCGTAGGGGAGGGCATCATGCCGTCCTACATATGCGGGACCGTGGCAGGCCGGGTGGCGGCCGCTGCCGTCAATGACCGGGCTGCGCTTGACCGGTACGACACCGAGATCAAAGCGGTCCTGGGAGAGGAGCTGGAAAAGGGTGCCGAACTGAGGGACCTGCTGTTCACGATCTGGACCGAGAGCGACATGAACAACGTCCAACGCGCCGTGGTCAGCGCCTTCATCATGAACGAGATGATCTCGTTGAACGACCTGGAATCGATAGAGAGATTGGCGAACGAAGGAGGACCGGCGGTGGCCAGGGAGATACGCCTGCGCGGCCGCGCCGCCCATAAACGGATCAAGGCCTCCTCTCTGCCGAATCCCCGCTGAGTTAATTTTTCCGGGCCTGCGGGATATCCGTCAGTTCCCGGACAATCTCTTCATCAGCAACTCCGCGGCCTCGTTCACCACGTCCTTCACCATCGAGGTGGGCGGACAGTACGCGTTCTCGAACGCGTTGACGAACTCCTCGGCGCTGACGCCCTTGTATATCGCGGCGGTCAGCCAGTTGATGCGTCCGGTGACCTCCTCTCCGCCGACCATCTGGGCTCCGATGATGTGGTGGCTGTCCCGGTCCGCTAGCATCTTCACCGCAAGCGGCTTGCCGCCAGGGTAATAGCGTGCCCTGGTCGAGCCCTCCGCCACCGCTTCCACGACGTTCAATCCGTAGTAATCGGCCAGGCCTTTGGAGAGACCGGTGCCGCCCACTTGGATGTCGCCGATGACGCTAATGAAGGGAGAGAGCACCCCGGGCATGGTGGCGTATCCTCCGGCGGCGTTGATCCCTGCGACCCTGCCCTGACGGACGGCTGCGGAACCCAGCTGGTTCATCGTCGGCCCGGGAGCGGCGGCGCTCTCGCATTGCACCACGTCCCCCGCCAGGAAGACGTCCTTGACCAGCCGTCCTTTCTTGTATGGCTGCATCGTCGGACTCACCCGGACAGCGCCCAGCGGACCTACCTCAAGACCCATCATGTTCGGGATCTCCAGATTGGCCCGGACCCCGGTGGCCATGATGACCATTTGGCATGGAAGCTCCAGGTTGCCGACGACCACCTTCTCGACCTTGCCATCGCCTTTGATGGAACCCATCGGTGTCCCCATCACGAAGATGATGCCCAAAGACTCGCAATGCTTCTGGACGCGCTTGGCCATGTCCGAGTCCATGATGCGGGGGACGACCTGGTTGAACATCTCCACCACGGCGACGTCCTTGCCGAGCCGCTTCATCGCCACCGCCATTTCCAGACCGATTACGCCGGCGCCGGCGACCACGACCTGGCGGACACCTTTCAGCGCGTTCTTTATGGCCATCCCGTCCGCGATGTTCCTTACCGGGAAGACCCCAGGTAGCTTCACTCCTTCCACGGGCGGCAGGAAAACGGTCCCGCCTACGCTGAGGACGAGCGAATCATATGGATGCACGGTGCCATTGGCCGCCGTGACCGTCTTCTTGTCCATATCGACCCCCGTCACCTTCGTCTTGGTCAGGACGGTGATGTTCCTTTCCTTGGCATAGAACTCTGGAGTATGCATCACGATCGAACCGAAATCCTCGATCTTGCCTTCGATGACGAATGGTATGGCGCAGGGAGAGTAGGATATGTGCTCCTCCTCGGTGAAGACTGTGATCTCTGCATCCCCAGCGCTGCGTGCGGCGGATGCCGCTTTCATTCCGGCGGCCCCCGATCCGATGACGATGACCCTCTTTGCCATGTCGTTCCTCAGGCTGGCTAATCCGAAGGCAGGCATATTAAGTCTTCTAGTCAGGGTCAGCCGAGCAGACCCTTCAACATGATGTCCACCACGAATGCGGAGACCGACCCTATCCATAGCAAAGCGATGAAGTGTATCCCAGCGCCGGCGATGTGACCTCCGCGAAGCATGGGCAGCATCAGGGACGAGAAGAACGCGTGGATGAAGATGATCGAGAACACCATCAGCTTCAGCGGGCCCACGTCGAAATGGGAATTGAAAAGGGTGTTGAGGAAGCTGGCACCCCCCAGGTCCACCCCTTCCAGGGACAGCCCCTGGATGGTGTTGGACATGTACTCGGAGATGCCCACAGTGATGTACAGCGTGAAGGCCAGCGATATCATTATACCGTACAGGACGCCCAGATAGCCAGAGGCCACTATCTGCCGCTTCTTACGGATGGCCAGGACCTTGAACATGTTGGCGCTGATGAACATGCTGGTCACCTCGGACTTGGCGCCGCTGAGCACGCACTGGGTGTAGACGTTGTTGAATTTCCTGATCAGGTTGCTGGACGATTCGGCGGAGAAATGCCTCCAGGCGTCGGTGGTGTTGATGTTCAGCGCCAGCCGCTTGGAAAGGTTCTTGACCATGGACGTCAGCGGACCGAACTTGTGCATGGCCAGTTTCCGGACCGCTTCTCCCATGGTCTGTCCGCTGACGGACGAGGCCCGGCCCAATGACCGGATGAACGCCCCGTAGATATTGTCCCGCTTGACGATGTTGCGTTCCTCCCGGGTGATAAGGATGCCCGGGATCAGGAAGGGGAGGCACACCGACGACGCATAGAGGCCCAGGGGCAGGTTCAAGGGCAACAGGAGGAAGGTCAGCATCCCGGTCCCAATGATGGAAATGACCACCGACAGCATCATTATGCGGTCGTTGTCCTTCGTCAGCCTGTCCTTCTTCTTCTGTCGCCAGCCATACCAGACATCGTCCTTGGGAAGCTTCGTCTGGATGAAGTAGACGAACATGCCCTCCATGACGGCGAAGCCCATCACGATCCCTGCCAGCAGGGTATCGACACTGCCCTGGCCGAGCAAAGGGACTATGGAGATGAAAACGCAGGCGAAGATGAGGGAGGTGACTATGCCGGTGAACAGCTCCTTGACGAAGTCCAGGTCCTTCAGGCTGGCATCCGCCTTCAGGGTATATTCGTCCATGATCACTTCGTGCTCGTTCTTCAGGAAACGGTCGAGCTTTTCCCCCACCTCCATCGAGTGGGAGAGCCGGCTGAAGAAATCGGCCTCGACCGGGGAAGGGGTACGGGCAGCGACGAATCTGCACGCATCCCCGGCCGCCACGTGATAGAACCGGATGAGCCGGTATATCCGCTTCGAATCCTCGGCCAATTGCCCGTATTCGGCCTTCTGCGACATGACGTAGAAGATCTTGTCGATGGGCATTTCCGATGTGGAAAGGGCTGCCAGCTCCGTCACGAACAACGGCATGTTCCGCTCCGCCCTTATCTTGCTCTTGGACGAGGCCATGATGGGTATCATGGCCACGGCGAAGATGGCGAAGATGGGGAGGGCGTAAAGAACGATCCCATACGAGGGGTCCATTATCTGGTTGAAGAATTGGGGGATGATGAAGTTGGAAAGGATCGTCGGCACTACCAGTCCGAAGACGACGATGGAAATGATGACCAGCCTGAAGTAGGTCTTGGGCTTCATCTTCATGTCCCGGAAGCCCTGTGTCAATTTCTTGCTCTTCAGCAGGACCATGCACAGCCTCAGTAGTTGAAGGGGAGCGAGTTCTCTCCCTTCTCGTAGTAGTCGCTCAGGACCTTGACCACTTCCTTGTAGCCGGTGATGTTCAGTTCCACCATCTTCGCGATGATCCTTTCCCTCTTCCTCAGTTCGATGTAGATGTCCTTCTTATCGGAGTAACCGTGCTCAGCGGCCACCCGGTTCTCCAGGATGAAGCTGTTGTTGTTGCCCCTGAAGTACAGGTGGTCAGTGGCCGAGTCCCATTTGAAGACGGTCCTGGTGAGCATGCCGCCCGCCTCCTTGTCGAATCCCATCATCTCCTCGACGGCCGTGACCCTCCTCAGGTACCGCCTGTTGACGTTGACCGCGGACTGGAACACCAGCACATTGCAGTTGTCGATGAAGGACATGGGTATGTTCACCGGTTGGCCGGTCATACGCTGGATGAACTTGGTCGAGTTCGAAGCGTGGAAGGTGGCCAGCACCGGAATGCCGGTCTGCATGCATTGGAAGGCGACCCTCGCCTCCTCACCCCTGATCTCACCGACGATGATGTAGTCAGGCCTGGACCTCAACGCGGCCCTGAGCAGGTCGAACATGGTGACCCTGGACTCTTCCGGGCCGGCCTCCCTCGTGACGCAGCGCTGCCAGGCCTTGTGAGGAGGCTTTACCTCGGGCGTGTCTTCGACGGAGTAGATCTTGCCGCGATGGTCGATGAAGGTCATGATGGCGTTGATCGTGGACGTCTTACCGGACGCCGTCTCACCGCAGATGATGATGTTCATCTTGTTCTCCAGGCAGATCCAGAGATAGGCGGCCAGTTCGGGGCTGAAGGATCCGAACTTGATCAGCTGGATTGGGGAGATCGGCTCCGCGGTGAATTTCCTGATGGTGCAGGACGAACCCCTGGCGCTCACATCGGTCGAATAGATCATGTTGATACGGCTACCGTCTGGCAGCGTACCGTCGACGACCGGGTGGGAGTTGCTTACCGGCTTCCCCATCCTCTCGGACATGGAGATGAAGAAGTCGTTGAGGCTGACCTCGTCCTCGAACCGGACGTTCGTTTCCAGGGCGAACTGGAAGGCCTTGTGCGAGACCCGGACCCGGCCGGTGCCTATCAGATGCACATCTTCTATGTACTGGTCGAGGATAAGCGGTTCAAGAGGGCCGTACCCGATGATGTCCCGGCGGATGTAGTACTTCATCAGGTCGTGCTCCTCTTCCGTCACCGTTATCTTCTCCCCGCTTCCGAACAGGCCCCCCATGCTGCTCTTGCCAGACGTTTCGTCGCCTACCACGACGGACTGCTCGAAAAGCTTGTTGAGGATCCTTTCCTGGTCTTCCACGGTCTCGGATGATTCCTCGTTCGAGGCCTTTTCCAGGATGAAATCCTTGATCGCGCGGAGACGGTCCTTTTGTTCATCGTCCAGCTTCTGTTCGATGTTCACGTAGGCGTTCTTTCTGGCATTGATGTGGACGAAACCCTGTCCAACACGGTAGATGACGTTGGCCGATTCGATATCGTTGATGGCTGCAGAACGGATGTCGCCAAGCTCTTTGACGGTCAGGTTCTCATAAAAATGCGGCATCTTGGAGGTTTCTTTCTTAAGCTCCGCTATGTAACGCCGCAGGTACGGGCTCTTCGCCATTGCCTTTGCCAGGCCGTCTTCTTCAACCATTATTCATCCGCCGTGATAGCTCGCAGGCCGATCGTCACCGGCAAGCGGGCATTTTAACAGGTTTTTTGTCCGATCAATCAGGGTTCTTGTGGTCTTCTGCCTCTTATCCCGAAACCTCCGTGATCTCAATGATCATGCCGATCTTAGGCTCGATCCTGAACCGGATGATCTCGGTCACAGTCTTCCTGGCACGCATGAAGCGTTTCACGTTGATGACCCGGTTTATGCCTTGGCCGGTCGCCTTCATGGTCAGGGTCATATACACGTCAGTGGACAGCCTGAGCGTGTCCACTCCCGGAGTGTTCGCTTCGACGGTCATGATGACCGACTTCCCCAGCTTGTTCATTTTCTTGAGGAAGGCCATCAGCTTGACCGCACTGTTCTCGTCCAACCGGTTCTGGGTCAGGGTGGAGAGGGAATCGATGATGAGAACATCGTGAGTGTACAGGGCCGGGGACGTGGTCAGCTTCTCGATGAAATCGGCCCTGGTCACGGTGTTCCCGATCAATGGATAGACCGGGAAAAAGGTGAGGGCCCCGTTCTGCAGGTACTTGCTCACCTTGTAATCGAGGGACCACATCTGGTCGATGAATCCCTTTATGGTCTGTTCAGTGGAGACATAGGTGGCAGAATGACCGTTGAACAGGAATCCGTAGCACATGCGCTGGCACAGAACGCTCCGTCCGGAGCCGATCTCACCTTCCAAGAGCATGTTGGTGCCGCGGGGGATCCACTTGCCCAGCTTATCGGCGAGCTCGTCCTGTTTCAGCGCGATGCTGAAAAGATCCTTATCTATGGATTCGCTGGCTGGAGCCCTAGTGTCGCCGCTCATCGATGATCATCCGCCTCTCCATGTTGAGCCAGATCTAGCAAATACTAGATCCGGAACCCCATGGAGTCCGAAATCCCATTAGATACGACTACCTTAGCAGTATGGTCACCGTTCGCAAGAATGATATTCAGATGTATCTCGAGGACGAGGCCAGGAACCCACTGGACCGATCCTCCCATGATGGTCCATGAGCTGCTGTTCTGGTCCTTGCCGTCGATCAGGACAAGAAGATCGGTTGGGAGCAGAATATTGGAGCCAGTATTCTTCACATATATCGTAAGAGTGGAATTATCGTATGGCATGTACCCAGGGTCATTGATGATCTTGATGCTGGTGTCCAGCTTGTCGGAGAAGTTCACGGCCCTCTTCTCGACGGCCGTGGCCATGTTGTTGGATAGTCCTATGAAGACCCCTGAGAGTGCCCCGGCCACGACAATGGCCGCCACGAAGAAGATGACCTGAGTGGTACCTGAGTCTGACATTCGATCACCTCAACTGTACGCTACCGTGCCAAATTCGGTGACCAGTTCGACATGCGCGCCGGTGATGTTGGCATCGGAAGATATGACCAATGATTCGCTTGGAAGCCAGATCCTTGAGCCGGGATGCTGGTCGATGATCAATTGGGTAATGGACGAAGTGGAGATGGTTCCGTTTATCAAGAGGTCCAGCTTGGCCGGGTCCAGAGTTGTGCTGCCAATGTTGGAGACGGTGATGGTACCGTTCGGTGCATCTACTGAGGTGATCTCTATGCTCGTTCCCTGGACGTCCAGAGCGCGGAAGTAATTGTCTTCCTGGGCTGCTTGGATCTTGTCCTGGTACATATTGATGGAGCCGAACATGGCCCCGAATACAATAAGGAAAGAGCTGAAGAGAATGGCGGACGCAGCCGAAACGCTAAGTCCCATCCTACTTCACGCCCATCCGTTTGTACTCCGCCATCCACCGCTCTAATGAGGCGTATTCCTCTTCCGGTACCATCTGGCCCTTCAGCTTCATGGCGTATATCTGCTCCAGTTGATGCTCCACAAGTTTGTGGACCTGATTTATGGAGTAGAAATCCACCACGACGTTCAAGGACGGTTCCGGAATTGGGTCTGGCGCCTTCTCGATCGGTGCGGGCTTGTCGAAGACCTGAGGTTTTGTCGGCTTCGTCACTTTGGTGATCTTCACTTTCTCGACGAGCTGGGCGACATCGTCCTCATCGTTCTCAGGCTTCAGAATCTTGTCCATAGGTTCCGCCTCGATGTAATCGGGTATTTTCGCTGATTTCCCCAGAACCGGTGTCTTGCCTTGGTCCAGATCGAGATCCAGGTCTAGGTCGTCAAGGTTGAGCTCTTCCGCTATGTCCTTGGACACCGGTTCGCTCACCTTCGCCTTTTCCGTTACGTTCTCAGCCTTCCTTGGGCTGGGCATCTCCGAATCGACGAACGGGTTATACTCCCGGCTGACCGCCTCATAGACGCACAGCAGGTTCTTGATGGAGTCGTTGATCCCATCGATCTCCGACCTGATCTTGTCCACATCACCTTTTAGCGCCTTGTTTCCCAAGCCCATTGTCTCAAGCTGGTTCTTTATGTCGGTGACGGTTCCATCGATCGTGTCGATCCTCTTGTTGTCGCTCTTTGGAGCCAATCCCGCCAGTGGACTATCGTCTAGGGTCATTTTCGACCCGCCAAGAGCCCCTCCGATGTCTGTGCCCTTCAATCCCAACTTCATTGCATCTTCATCGAGATCGAGGTCTAGATCCTCGACCTGGCTGGATAGATCTTCTCCACCTCCCTTTTTGTTCTTCCTGAAAGTAAAAACTGCCAGGAAAGGAAAAAGGGAAGGTAGAGGAGCTGTCGGACGGTGTATTGCCGTGGTATCATCTCCTCTGTTGGTTTATTGCTCCATGTCCTTACTTCAGGTTCACGTATGCCGTGCTGTAGTAGGACGGGGTCACGAAGCTGATCAAGGTTGCCGATCCGTATGCCGGAACGATCTTGACGGTTGCAGCCTCGGTGTATCCCAGAGACAGGCCGGTGATGGCCACGGTGATGAGGTCTCCCTGCTGGACGACGTGGTTGCCCGATATCCAGGTGGCGACCATTCCGGTGCTGTTTGCGCCGTAGGTCTGGTCCTTGGTGGCGTTCTCCGTGCCCTGGATGAAGTTCAGCATCTTGTTGGTGTTGCCGCTGATGTACTGGATCGAAACGAGGTCCATGTTGACCGACGGGCTACCAGCCTGCAGCCTTACCTGGATGGTCAGGTCGGTGATGTTCTTGTACTTGTTTGTGGTGGTGTCGACAGTGCCGGTAACATCCTGGACCACGAATCCGGAAGCGACGTTGTTGATTGCCTGGTCGCCGGTGTTCTGGGCCTGTTCCCTAACCTTGTTCGCTGTGCTGATCAAAACGGACGCAGCGACCGCGGCTACGAGCACCATTGCGATGAAGATGATCATCGTTCCGACGCCCATCTCTGCGCGCTTGTCCTTCTTCCATGACGTTCTCATTTTCATAATTTTCTATCTCCTTTTATTAAGCGTCCCGGTTTGCACCGGGCTGACATCGCTTACCACCCAGATTGGATTTCGTGCTAGTATGTTCTAGCATTCGGTTCCATCAGGCAGATACGAAGAAAACCTATTGGAGATAGATAAACATAGGAGAATTGGGAATCAAATACGATAACCATGACGAGGAAAAAATTGTGCAGCCAGTCCATGAAGAATCGTATCCATGACTGTCCTTTCATATCACTCGGATGATGTTGCTGGTCCCTGATCCATCGACAGAAACAGCCCACGCCCGAGAGATCCGCGTCAGATGTTCTGACTATCGTCCATTCACATTGCCATTAAGAAAATAAAAGGGAAAGTGAAGGGCCACATGGGCCACTTCTTGTTTTACTAGGGACCCGTTACTTCAGGTTCACGTATGCCGTGTTGTAGAAGGACGGGGTCACGAAGCTGATCAAGTTCGACGATCCGTATGCCGGAACGATCTTGATGGTCGCAGCTGACGAATATCCCAGGGTCAGGCCGGTGATGGCCACGGTGACGAGGTCTCCCTGCTGGACGACGTGGTTACCGGTGATCCAGGTATCGGCCGGTCCGGTGCTGTTTGCGCCATAGCTGACACCCTTGGATGCGTTCTCGGTGCCCTGCACGAAGGTCAGCATCTTGTTGGTGCTGCCGCTGATAAACTGGATCGAAACGAGGTCCATGTTGACCGACGGGCTACCAGCTTGCAGCCTTACCTGGATGGTCAGGTCGGTGATGTTCTTGTACTTGTTAACGGAGGTATCGACAGTGCCGGTAACATCCTGGACTACGAATCCGGAAGCGACGTTGTTGATTGCCTGGTCGCCGGTGTTCTGGGCCTGTTCCCTAACCTTATTTGCAGTACTGATTAATACGGACGCCGCGACCGCGGCGACGAGCACCATTGCGATGAAGATGATCATCGTTCCAACGCCCATCTCTGCGCGCTTGTCCTTCTTCCAAGAAGTTCTCATTTTCATATTTTCTATCTCCTTATACTTGCAAGCGTCCCGGTCATCGCCGGGTGACATCGCTTGTTGCTAGACGATGAGATAACTTGCACCTCATTTCAGTCAGGCAATTGAATTGAAAAACACAATCAATGTTAATAAATCCCAAATAACTTAGTATCATTCTCAATACCGATAACAAAGTCGAAAATGAGATCGTTACGGTTGTCTGGCTATTCCAAGGATGTCGTTTCAATTCATGATTAGTACGTGAATTTGGTGAATAGTCATGAACAATGATTGAAGGAACATATGCCGATTTTGACTGCTATGTTCATTCAATAGATCGGGCAAATTTATGAATCGACGATCGTAAACCGTATCTACATTCTTCTACAAATCGAGGATGTGGGACGATCGAAAATGATTGAGGATCTTAAAATGAGAAGTCGTTGGCATCTTGGCCATCATAGGGTTGTTATTGGTAGCTCAAAATAATACAGATCCTGATTCCAGGCCTATCATGGCACATTAAAATCATCCCCTAACAAGATCTGCAGCCAGGGCCAACGTTTGACCCTCATCCATTCATTCAGACCGTACTGTGACCAATGGAATAGGCCGAAAACCACAGGTGCGTGACGTATTCAATAGTTAGTAGAAGAGCAGGTCCCCGGTTTGACCTATTCCTGTATCAGTAGGATTCTAATCATCGATTCGAAATGAAATTGATTCACTGTCGTTAAGATTCGATCCTCAAGGCAACTTGTCGGATTTCTTATAACAAACTTCAATCGATATTCGTTATATTGTCAATTATTATTCAACATAATATATTTTCAATTTAGCATACTGGCTAATCGAAAAAATGATTATCCGATTTGATTTTTTTGGGTTACGATTTATATAGAAATGTTCCCCATTTTTGAAATCACAATCCAATTGACTATGGATGATATGAGCTGATAAACATGAAAAGCATAAAAAAGAATGGGGCAAAGAGGAACCCGATTTTGGCCCTGGCGATCCTTGGATTGCTGGTAGGCGCAGGAGCAACGGGAGCACTTGCAGCAGGACTGATCCCTAACCTGGACAGTGGCGTCACTGGTTCGGTCAAAGCGGATGTAACGGATTCACCATTGCTTACCTTGACCGGTTTCGGCGGACTGGGAACCACAGCCCAATACCAGAGCTCGGGGGCTGATAGGAATGTTGTCAAGTTCTCCGGAGGAGTCAGCATCCTTGCACCGGGCAATGCGACCTTCAACATGACCGTTAAGGTGAACCGGGTGGCAGACACATATGCCAACGGCGTTCTCGTCAAGATGACCGGCCTTAACGATCATACACTGGTCAGCCTCAACGGATCAGCCACCAACCCACCACTGGGCACAGTGGCTCCGAGCATCGTGAGGATAGCCAATGGAGAATGGGTAGTCAGCAACGCTGGCGCCATCGCCGATACCGATGCGTTCGCTTTGACCTTCATGGTCTACGTGAGCCAGGCCAACACCGGTGATGCAGCAGCCTTCGACAATCTCTGGGACTTCTCGTTCTCGGAAATCAACACGTACGAAGCATAAGCAAACCCTAGCGCAACAGGGCGGGGGAAACCCCGCCTTCTTAATTCTTTTATGAAGATAATTCAATCATGTGGTCACAATGGCGTGTCTGAAGGATGAGGTAAAACGAACTTCCAGCAGGAGCAGGATATTCGTTTATGAAGATGATCTTCAGTTCCTCGATCCAGACGATCGCGAGCGTGATCTGGAGAAGATCCTGGACTATAGCAGGGATGCCTTCCTGACCACGTCCAGCAGATTGACCGAGCTAGGCCTCAAGGTAGTCGATAGCCCCCTTGAAGCAGATAAGATCGTGGTCGGGGCGCCTAAGGACCTGGAAAACGGGAGGAAGGTCGTACCGCTGTCAATAAGCACTGACCTGTATTCGAAGATCCAGGAGAGGCGGGGGGAGCTTTGGGTCGCCGATTTCTTGGACATCGTGATAGGCTACCGTAAAGATATGGCGAAACTCGAAGAACAGTACGGGGGACACCGTTCGAAGCCGCGAAATGAAAGGAGCGGGATTTCCCAATACGATTCTGACGACGAAGAGGAAGAGGAGGACGAATACTCCGAAAACGAACCGGTCTCGGTCGGCTTTCTCGGAATGAAGGTTGATTTTGATAAGACCTCCAGGATACTATGGATACTCGGCATGGCCCTGTTCGGTGTAGGGGACACGGCCACCACCTACTGGTCTTTGATGAAAGGAAATGTGGAAACGAATCCTATTCTGGCATTTCTAATAGGAATGAACCCTCTGGTAATGATCTCGTTCAAGATCGCGATCATTTGCGGATTCTACATATTCTACTACATCATGAAGAACCGGCATGGAAAAGATGCCAATCTGTTGTGGATCCCTGCCATCATGATCATCTTGGGTGGCTACCTTACCATAAACAACTATCTGGTCATCATTAGGACCTGAACCTAAAGGTTATGTGCGGCCGCTG